>NZ_JBSKBR010000008.1:0-284634 GCF_053714315.1 Mesorhizobium sp. PL10
AACCCGCCAGCATTCTCATCTTGATTGACGCAACGCTCGCACCTTCATTGTCGCGCCGCAATGCGCGGCGGTGTATAATTTCCTGGGCGAAGGAGAGCATTCACTATCTTTGCTCGACGAAGCCGAAATGCTCGACCCGTTCCTTCCTGTGTGGTGCGTCGAGGAACGGGGCGTGGCCCTCTATTCGCTGGGCCGCCATGCCGAAGCCATTGAATCCTTCGGAAAGCTCACGTTTCAGACCATTCGTTCACGCCTCTATCGGGCGGCGGCGCTCGTGGCACTCAATCGAGCTGACGATGCCAGTCGAATGGTTAGGGAAGCTGTGGGTGGCAAGCCGGATCTCACAGCCTCCGACTTCACAAGTCGCGAGTATTACCGCGACCCGCGGAAGGTTCGGGAACTTGGCCGCTTGCTGAGAGAAGCAGGTTTGCCGCCGTAAGGTCACTGAGCGACCGTCTGCCGCAAATGACAACCCGTTCGACACACACTGTCGAAGTCTGTAACGACTCGACTCCGGTCGTTGCGATAGAAACCGGGAATGGCGGGGCGTGGCGCAAAGCTGCCTGTGGCCTCTGCAATAGCGATGACCGCTTTTGGTGAATGGACGGGATCGTAGGAAAGACATGTCTTCGTGGGGCCGGGAACTGACGGTCGGTCGGTGGCTCCGGAGACCAGATAGCAGACGTTCGTCCCGAGCGCCTTGTGTCCCCGGGCCATACCTGATGCCATTCGAAACGCCAGTCAGAGAGGTCTCCTGGCTGCGGGCCTTCGCGCTCTCGAAAAGTGCCAAGAGCGAATGGCGGACCTAGCAGCTAGCCCGGTTTGGGCGAGTCTACGTCACCCTGCAGGTCGGATTTTCGTTGTCGAATTTCGGTGACCCCGTACGGCGGACGATCCGTCCATCTCCACTCCCTTCAACGTAACGGAACGCAGATTGGACCTCACGATGCGACTCCGTCTCAATCCCAGCTGCCACCCTCTCGATCAGTCTTCCCTGAATGCGTGAGCCAAGCTGTCGGCAAATGGCTGGAACAGATAATCGAGCAAAGTGCGCTGCCCCGTCACAATGGATACGTCAACAGGCATGCCCGGATAAAGCTTCACATGTGGAAGCTCCTTAAGCTGGTCGGCGTTCACCTCAACGGTAGCATTGAAATACGTCGTCCCACTGTGTTCTTCGACCATCGCATCGGCCGACACACGAGTGAGCACACCTTCCAACGTTGGCGTCACCCTCTGCTTGAACGCGACGAGGCGTACCTCGGCCGGCAGGCCAGGGCGAACGATGTCGATATCCAGCGGTTGGATTTTCACGTCCAGAACCATCTTGTCCTGGCTGGGAACAAGATCGAGAATGTCACCGCCCGGGGCAACAACCCCACCCGGCGTGTGATAGCGAAGGTTCATCACAACCCCGTCTTCGGGGGCCACAATGTCACGGCGTCCCGCGCGCGCGCTGGTTTTCAGAAAGGCTTTTTCCAGTTCGGAGCGCTTGGTCTGAACGTCGCGAAGATCCTCCGAAGCCGTCTTGACTTGGGTAGCCCTGACATTTTCAATTTGGGCCTCGGCTTCCGCGATTTGCTGTTTCAGGCTTTCGATCCGCGCCCGGTTGGCCGCGGCATCGCCTTCGCTTGCGGCGAGTTGCCGCTCGAGAGTGAGCGCGCGAGACTTCACTCCGAAGCCCTTCTTGAGAAGCGACCGAGCATCCTTCAGTTCCTCTTGGAAGGAGGGTATTTGGCGCTCAGTTGCATCGATCTGCGATATCAGCGCCGAAATCTGCGCCTGATATTGCGCAATCCGTTGCTGCCACACTTCAACCTGCGACTTCACCACCTCGGCCTGGTCCGAAAAAATGCGTTTCTGTCCAGCGATGGCCTCGGCGACGGCCGGCTCACCGCGGCGGACCATGAGGTCCGGCGGGAACACGATTTCACCTGAGGCATCACGCTGAGCCAAGAGACGGGCTTCGTTGGCGAGCAAAGCATCGAGATCGCCGCGCACGGAATCGCGGTCGGACGAGGCATCGACACCATCGAGCCGAACCAGCACCTGGCCCTGTTTGACCGCATCGCCATCACGAGCAAGGATCTCCCGAATGATGCCCCCGTCGAGGTGCTGGACAGTCTTGCGGTTGCTGTCCACTTTAACCACGCCAGGAGCAATCGCCGCGCTCGTCAGCGGCGCGGTCGCCGCCCAAAGCCCGAAGCAACCAAACAGCAGGCCGATCACAACAAGCCCCCCAAGCACATGACCGCGGATCGGAGGGTAGGCAGAAGGCAGCGTGAGCTGCTGCGAGCCGATAGCCAGGACGACCTTGCTCATGACGCGGCCCTTTCGGTGCCCACCACCCGGACCTGAGGCACAGCCATGGATGGATCTGGACGACGGAGTTGGGCCAATACCGTATCGCGCGGCCCGAACATCTGCACCTGGCCGTCATTCAGCACCAGCACCGAGTCGACGTGGACCATCAGGGAGGGTCGATGGGCGACGACGACCACCGTCGTGCCAGCCTCTTTGATTGCGGCGATCGCCTGGTTGAGTGCCTCTTCGCCAGCAGCATCAAGGCTGGAATTCGGCTCATCCAACACGACAAGGGCCGGGCGGCCGTACAGCGCACGGGCGAGCCCGATCCGCTGGCGCTGTCCGCCGGACAACGCAGAGCCCTGCTCGCCGATCTCGGTGTCATATGCCTTCGGCAACCTCAGAATCATATCATGCACGCCAGCCATTCTGGCGGCGGCCACAATCGTGGCCGGATCGCCTTCATCCATGCGTGCGATGTTCTCGCGAATAGTGCCCGGAAAAAGCTCGACATCCTGCGGCAGGTAACCCACATGGCTGCCGAAGTCATCCCTGGCCCAGCTGAACACGTCCGCGCCATCGAGGCGCACCTGGCCGTGCTGCGGCGAAGCCATGCCCACCATCAAGCGCGCAAGCGTAGACTTGCCCGCGGCCGACGGACCGATGATTGCAAGCAGTTCGCCTGACGGGATCGAGAAGGTGACGTTCCTCAGCACCGGCGCCCTGGCTCCGGCGGGCGCGTAGGTCACCGCTTCGACGGATACGCTGCCGTGGGGCCTGGGCAGAGCCATACCGGCCGGACGCAATGGATCAAGTGCGAACAGTTTCTTGAGACGGCCCCACGCTTCGCGCGCGGCTGTTGTCTGCTTCCAGGTGCCGATCGCCTGTTCGACCGGAGCGAGCGCCCGTGACATGATGATCGAGGCGGCAACCATGCTGCCGGGCGAGAGTTCATGACGTAATGCGAGCCACGCGCCGAGCCCCAGCACCGCAACCTGCAGAAACATCCGGAAGGGCTTGGTGAAGGCATTCACCAGGCCGGCGCGGTCACTGGCCAGCGACTGCATGTTGAGCACTTCCGCATTGGCGGCATCCCAGCGACGGGCTAGCGCGGCGCCCATGCCCATGGCGTCAACGACTTCCGCATTTCGCAAACCGGATTCGACCGACCGAAAGGCCGACGCCGACGCGACATTCGCCCGCTTGAGAAGCCCTGCGGTCAGTACGTGATTGGCGATTGCCGTTGCGAAGAGAATGAGGCCGCCGCCAAGCGCCAATAGGCCGAGCAGCGGGTGCAGCATGAAGATGAAGATGAGATAGAGCGGCATCCATGGAGCGTCGAACAGCGCCAGGATACCGCCTCCACCAAGGTATCCGCGCAAGGTCGCGAGGTCGCGCAACGCTTCCGATCGGTAGCCATGGCCGCGCAGGGTGTTCTCTAGGGCTCGCCCAAGAACCTGAGGGGAGAGCACGCGGTCGATCCAGATGCCGAGCCGAACGAGCAGCCGGGACCGAAGGAATTCCAGTGCACCCATGGCCAGGAGCGCGACCGTCGCGATCACGGTCAGGTAAACCAGTGTTTCGACGCTGCGGCCGGTGAGCACGCGGTCGTAGACCTGCAGCATGTAGACCGATGTGGTGAGCACAAGGAGGTTGACGATAAGACTGAACCCCGCCACGGCGAAAAATCCGGCGCGGCAGCGGGAAAGCGTGTCGATCAACGGGTTATGGGTGGGCATTGGCCGACCTACTAAGGTGAACGCTGTCATACAACGCTTCCCCGTCCCCGAAGACGACTATGCGCTGTTCGGAGCTCTCGGAACGTTGGGCGAAGACTCTAGTGAGAAACTGGAGCGGTCCGGTGCCGGACCGCTCCAGGAATGACGTGCTCAGACCGACGCTGCCCAGGTAATGTGGCTCTCCACGGAAGCCTGATCCACCACTCCGAGCACGACGATGTCGAAGCTGCCGACGTGGATGACGGTGTCCGATCCGTTCATGCTGATCGTACCCCCCGCCGCCGTGAAAGCTTCGTGGGTGACGTCGAGGACGATATTGTCGTTTCCGTTTCCGAAATCGTGGATGTAGTTCGCGCTGGTATTGGTCGTGGTGCCACCACCTTCCAACCACGAAAACGAGTTATCGTAGTCGACGCTGCCAGCCTGCTGGTTCTTCGCGCCGTACGTATAGGCGGCGTGCTGCGTGGCGGTGTTCTGATCGTCGCCATACAGCGCGGCCATGGCTTCGCGCCAGTCCTCCAGATTGGAGACGAACGAATTCCATACGCCGTTCGTGTTGGCGCCGCTTGTCTGGGTCGGAACGATACCGTCGTGATAGTACTCGGTATGCAGCTGCGCTTCAGACTGCTGTAGGTTAATGTTGAAAACGAACTTGTCGTTCCCGTACCCGCCCGTGAGGTTGTTCGTACCCTGGGACTCAACGATCGTGTCGTTGTCCTGAACAACCTTTGTTCCAGAGCCGTTCACCCAAAATTGCTCGGTGGCCGCTCCGGATATGATCGTATCATCTCCGTTGCTGCCGGTGATCGTATCATTTGTCTGGCTGCTGTTGCCGTCGGTGTTTGCTTCGTTCGAAAGGTCGAGAGTGCCTCCACCCGCAGGCATCGTGTAATCTGCCACTTCATTCTCCTGTCATGTCGGGGACCCCAAGCGCCCCTTTGCTACCGGCGATGCCTTCCCTTTGTCGGAGCCAAGCATGCCCGGCGAAGCGGAACCTAAATTAGGATTAACTAATTGGAAACCCTCTTGAGCAATAAAACACATCCCAAAGTTAACGGCGTGGCAATGGCTTAGTTACCTGTATTGATGCAGCAAAGAAGGATTGGTAAATTGTGTCGTAGCTTCTTGGCTTCTGGCCCAAGCGCGGTGAGCCACGATTAGGTCAACTCCTGCGTGACCCAGCATCGTCCTCCCGCAGAGGGCGATGCGTTAAGCCTCCAAATAAGGCCTTGGCCATCCCTGCGGCTGTAAGTGCGATTCAGAGTTCACGTCGGATACGGCAATATGGTCCGGGATTGTCTGCTAACCCCCTGTGTCTCGACATCGTGTGTTCATCACGTCGATGCGCCGCATCGAACAATTGGACGGTCGCTGGAGCGACAAATGGTTGGCTTAACAGGATGCCGCCAGTTCGGGGG
Organism: Mesorhizobium sp. PL10; assembly: GCF_053714315.1. Lineage (NCBI taxonomy): Bacteria > Pseudomonadati > Pseudomonadota > Alphaproteobacteria > Hyphomicrobiales > Phyllobacteriaceae > Mesorhizobium > Mesorhizobium sp. PL10. The sequence continues at coordinate 5,462 of NZ_JBSKBR010000008.1, forward strand.
TTCGAACTAGCGATTGGCGTAGCCGCGTCTGGTTTGCGTGACATGCCCCCTTACTGGCAGCTCAGGTTCCGCCACAGCGATGTCCACTTCCAGGTGATGGAGAAGCTGTCTCTACCGACCGGAATGAGGCGCAAAGCGGTCGTCCACGCCTCGGCAGACCAAGCCTTTTTGGGATCAAGCTCAGCTGTTCAGAGTAACGAGATTTTACTCTAGACCTTGGTAGGCCCGCCAAAAATCAGCCCAAGAAACTCGCTCAGCCAGCGCTTGAGGTGCATATCCCAGATCAGCCGGCCGCCGAGATGGTCGCGGCCGGGCTGGGCGCCGGGCAATTCGAAACGGTGGGCGCCGCGCACCACCCAGCGCTGCATCATCATCCGGGTCAGCTCGCCATGGAACTGGATGCCCCAGGCATTGTCGCCATAGCGAAAGGCCTGGTTGGGGTAGGTTTCGGCGGTCGCCAGCAGCGTCGCATCCCTGGGCAGCGAAAAGCCTTCGCGGTGAAACTGGTAGACCATATCGGGCCAGTGCATCAGGTCTTTGCCGGCTTCGGTCGGCTTCAGCGGATACCAGCCGATCTCGACCAGCCCCTCGCCATGCCCCTCGACCTTGCCGCCGAGATGATTGGCCAGCATCTGCGCCCCTAGGCAGATGCCGAGGAAGGGCCGGTTCTCGCGCAGCGGCACGTTCAGCCAGTTGGTCTCGCGGCGGACGAACTCCTCCTCGTCATTGGCGCTCATCGGCCCGCCGAACACCACGGCGCCGGCATGCCCTTCCAGCGTTTCCGGCAGGCTGTCGCCCAGAGGCGGCCGGCGGATGTCGAGATCGAAACCTTCCTCGATCAGCATATGGCCGACCCGGCCGGGGCTCGAAGTCTCCTGGTGCAGCACGATCAGGATCTTTGGTTTCGAGCGCGGAGCTGGCGGCATGAAAAGGCGGGATCCTATTCGTCGCTCGACGTTCCGCTGGCGCCGGGCGCGGCGGCGGCGGCCTTGCGGCGCGCCTCGACGCGATCTTGGCGCTCGACGCCGATCAGCTCGGCAACGCGCCAGACCGTGTTGTCTTCCAGCTCATGCAGTTCGCCATCGGCATAGACGATTTCCCACATCAGGCCGATGAAGGCCTTGCGCGCATCGGCGTCGAGATGGCGCTTCAAAACGCTGGTGAAGGCATAGAGGTCGATCGCCTCATTGTCGGCGCGCTCGCCCGCGGCAGCCAGCGCATCGAGCTCGTCGCCGCTGATTGAATAGCTCTGCGCCAGCACCTGCTTGAACCGCTCCCACTCGACGTCCTGGCGCACGCCGTCGGCATTCATCACATGATAGAGCAAGGCCGAGGCGGCAACGCGCGGATCGTCCGCATTGGCGCGAGCCCCGGCGCCGGAAGGCAGGTCTCTCAGAAAGGACAGGACGCGTTCGAACATGGTGCTCACATCAGGTCAGGGTTCAAAACAGGCGGAACCGGCGCGGTGATTTTTCCGCTTCGTCGTCAGGATCGACGCCGGGGTCGTCCGGCAACCGGATAACCTCCTCGGCCGGCTCGACCGCCTCGGCATCCGACGGCACGGCGGCAAAGGCGGCGGCAGTGACCGGCGTGACATGGTCGTCGCTTACAGCAGGCTTCGGTTCCGTCGGCGCCTCGCTAATCGTCTTGCCGACGGCCGGATGGTCGATCACTTCGGCTTCTTTTGCCGGCTTGGCGGGCGCCGCAAGCACCGGCACCTCGGCCCCAGCCGTGTCCTCATGGCTTTCGATGAGCTGGCCGAGCCGCTCCATCGGCGCGCGCCAGGCGAAGGCGTCGAGCTTGCCGCTGACCGGCGACACCGGCGCCCATCGTTCGGAGACGACGCCGTCGGCGACCCAGGCCGGATCGCGCGGCGCCCTGACGGCCTTGGACAGCAATTGCCGGATCTTGCCCTGGTCGCCGGTCTCGGCCTCCTCGATATCGGCCAGCAGCAGGTAGGCGCCTTCCCGCCGATCCATGCGGATCGCCGCTTCCGCCTCGCGGCGGGCGGTGGAAAAATCCAGCGCGTCGAGCGCGGCGCGCGCCACCGTCATCGACGATTCGGCGTTGTTGCGCTTCAGCTCCTGCAGCTTCTTCGCCCGGTTCAGGCGATCGACCACCGCATCGCCCGGCCTTGCATGCGTGTAGAGTTCGGCGATCTCCGGATGCGGCTCCGCCTTCCAGGCTGTCTCCAGGATTTTCGAGCCTTTGCGCACATCGTTCTGCTTGAACAGAAGGGTCGCTGCGGCGACCGCCGCCGGCGCGAAATCGGGCGCGAGCTTGTTGGCCTCGACCGCCGCTGTCTTCGCCGCGTTGGGATCGCTGTCGGTCAGCGCCTGCGCCTTTGCGGTCAAAAGCACGGCGCGGCGGCGGTTGGCGGCGTCGCGTTCGATCTGCCGCGTCGACTTCTGCGCCTCGACCAGCTTCAGCGCGCCGTCCCAGTCGCCGCGCTGGGTCAATTCCTCCAGCGTCGATTCGGCAGCCCAGGCCAGTTGCGGCGCCACGGCAGCGGCGCGGCCGGCATAGTGGCGCGCCGCGTTGCGGTCGCCCAGCCGTTCGGCTTCGAGATAGAGCCCGCGCAGGCCGAGCAGCCGCATTTCGGGATCGTCGAGCATGGCTTCGAACTTTTCGCGCGCGCCCTCATGGTCGCCTTCGAGCAGCGAGGCCTGCGCTTCCAGGAGATGGATCAGCGGCTCCTGGTCGGAGCGGATCAGCTTGGCGGCCTCCTTGGTCTTCTTGCGCGCCAGTGCGCCATCGCCGGCGCCGGCGGCGATCATGCCGGTCGACAGCGCCTGGTAGCCGCGGTCGCGGCGGCGCACGCGGAAATAGCGCGAGATCGTGTACGGGCTGTTCCACAGCGACTTGATCAGCCACCAGACGATCATCACCGCGGCGACGACCGCAACGATCGCCACCGCCGCCACCATCAGGCTGACCTGGTACTGGTAGCCGTTGAAGGTGACGACCATCTCGCCGGGACGGTCGGCCAGCCAGGCAAAGCCCAGCCCGAGCGCGAAGACGACGGCGAGAAAGATGAGAATGCGGATCATCGTGTCGTCCTCATGCTTTCATCGCGCCCGCGATCAGCGCGTCGACCTGCGTCTCGACCTCGATGCGCGCTTTCAGTTTGCCGGCAAAGTCGGCGCCCGCTGCCTTGACCGCGTCCGGCAGCGTTGCATATTCGCTGAGTGCCTTGGCGTAGTCGCCCTGGTTGACCGCCACTTCCATGCGCGCCACGGTTTCGGGCGCGCCGGCGCCTTCGACGGCGCCGATCGGCCGCACCTTGACCAACGATTCGGCACTCGACAGAAGGTTCTGGAAGAAGCCGGCATTTTCGTCGACCGGCGTGGCCGCAGCGACCATGGCATTGGCCGCGGCATCGGCCTCGCCGGCGATTTCGGTGCGGGTAGGGACGCCCTTTTCGGCATAGGGACGCAACGCCGCGATCTGCGGCGCATCGGGCGAGATCGCCGCAAAGGTTTCCAACTCGGCGGCGAACGGCGCGCCACGGTCGAGCGCCGCCTTGAGCGCCGACGCGGCAATGGCCATCGCGATCTTCGGCTGCGAGGCCTGCGCCTCCACCTTGCCGGAGAGCTGCGTCACCGACTGTTCAAGTGCAGAGATCTTGCCTTCCTGTGCCTTGGCTGCCTCGCCGGCCGATTTCACCAGCGCATCCAGATTTGAAAGCTTTTCGTTGAGCGGCGCGAGATCGACCGGCGCCGCGTTGCTGGTTTGGCCAAGCGCCGCGACCGCAGTCTCGATCTGCTTGACCTTGTCGCCAAGCGCGGCAAGTCCGGCATTGTCGCCGGCGCCGCCTTGCTCGACCGCCGATTTCAGCGATGCGACATCGGCCTTGACCTGGTCCAGCGCCGACGACAGCCCGTCGACCTTGGCCGTTGCGGCGCCATTGCTGCCGGCTTCCCTGAGGTCGGCGATTTTGCGCTTCAGCGAAGCGATCTCGCCATTGACGCCCTCGAGCGAGACGGTGCCACCGCCCGACCCCGGGGCGCCGAGCACGCCGGCGAACTGCAGCCCCCCAGCGGCAGCCAGCGCGATCACCCCGCCAATGATACCGGCGGCAATGCCGTTCCCACGCTTCGGCTGCGCTGCCATGGGCTGGATCCTCATCTCGGCGGTATCAGGCGTTTCCTTGGGTGCACCCGGCTTGGGCGAGGCATCCTCGAAACTGTAGTCGGAGGTCTTGGCGCGTGGTTGCGTGTCGGAGGCTGTGGGATAAGGCCTTTCCGGTTCGCCGGACACCTTGGCATCGCTCTCCGGCGCGGCCTGCGCCGCGGCGTCGGAGTGCTCCCACGGCTCGAGATCGGCATGATCGGCATGAACCGGCTCGTCAGGTGTCTCCGGCTGCGCATCGGCCACGGCAGCCGCTTCCTCAGCCGCAACTGATTCGGCCGGGGCCTCGGCCTCGTCCGCCTTAGCGGCTTCCGCATCGACAATGCGCGAGACGGCGCCAGGTTCGAGTTCGATGGTCACCGGCTCGCGGCGGCCTTTCGAATGTCGCATCTTCGGCGTCTTGACCATGCCTGGGCTCCGCAATCCTGCTTCGTCTGGGCGCCCGATGGCGCGTGATGGTTTGAAAAATGGTCTAGCACATCATCATCAGGTGAAAAGGGGCGGCGTGATGACACGGGGCTCAGTCGCCACCGTGCAACAGATCAAGCAGCGCCTCCTCCCGCGGTTCCCGCGCAACTCGTATTTTTTTGCCGACGGTATCGCCAAGCGTCGCTGCTATCCGTTCGGAAAGGGCAAAAGCCTGTGTCTTTTCAAAAAGATAGTGCAGTCCTGCCCGGCTGGCCAAGGTCTGCATCACCACCGCCGCACTGGCCGAATAGAGCAGCACCGCATCGACCGGCTGACTGGACAGGCGCGCACGGACCTGATCGTCGGAATATTCGAGCGCAATCGTGTCATAAGTTTCGATGCCGCGGACCTCGACGCCGGCCTGTCGGAGCCGCGCCTCGAAGGCCGGAAACCGCACGCGCCCTGTGAGATAGACGATCACCTTGCCGGAAAGGCCGGCGGCAATCGCTTCGGCCAGCTTCTCGGCATCGCCCGGCCCTTCGCTGACCGACAGAAATCCCGCTGCACGCGCCGCTTCAGCCGTCCTTGCGCCAACGGCATGGCAAGGCAAGACGGCGAGCGCGTCGATCAACTCTTTGGGCGCATGGCGCACGGCATTGGCGCTGGTGATCGCAACGGCCGCGGCGTTGTCGCCCGCTGCATTTGCATCGACTGGTAGTGTCACCGTTTCGGTCAGAGGCAGAAGGATCGGCTCAAATGCCAATTCCTGCAGCCGCCGCATGGTGCGCGACGCCCCGGGTTGCGGCCGCGTCACCAGGACACGCATGTCAGACCCAGCCGTCGAAGAAGGCCTCGCCGGCCTTGACCCGCACGATCCTGGCGGCGTCCGTGCCGATATCGGCGGCATCCAGCGCCAGGCCTTCGGCCTTAACCTCATGCGATTGTGTGCCATCGGGCGAAATGATCAGTCCCGCGAAAACCAATTTTCCGCCCGCTACAGTCGCATAGCCGGCGATCGGTGTGCGGCAGGAGCCGTCGAGCGCCGCCAGGAAGGCGCGCTCACAGGCTAGCGCCTGGCCTGTCGGCACATCATGGATGGCCACCAGTATCTTTTCGACAGCGCTGTCGCCGATGCGGGTCTCGATGCCGATCGCGCCTTGCCCCGGCGCCGGCGGAAAAGCGTCGAGCGGCATCAGATCGGTGATGACATGGCCGAGCCCCAGCCGTTTCAGCCCGGCATGGGCGAGGATAGTGCCTTCGGCGACGCCTTCCTCCAGCTTGCGCAGCCTGGTCTGCACATTGCCGCGGAACATGACGACGTCGAGGTCCGGCCGCATACGCCGGATCAACGCCTGGCGCCGCAATGAGGACGAACCGACCTTGGCGCCTTGCGGCAAGTCGATAATGCGCTTCACGGCCTTGCCTATGAAGGCATCGCGCGCATCCTCGCGCGGCAGGAAGGCGGAAAGCTCAAGTCCATCCGGCAGCACTGTCGGCATGTCCTTGGAGGAATGCACCGCGATGTCGATCGTGCCGGCGAGCAGCGCCTCTTCGATCTCCTTGGTGAACAGGCCCTTGCCGCCGGCTTCTGACAGCGGCCGGTCCTGGATGCGGTCGCCGCTGGTCGAGATGACGACGACCTCGAACGCTTCCGCCGGCATGCCATGCGCTGCCATCAGCCGCGCCTGCGTTTCATGCGCCTGCGCCAAGGCCAGCGGGCTGCCGCGTGTTCCGATTTTCAAAGTTTGCATGGCGCGCGGTCCGTGATAACCCCCCGGCTGGCTTTGCGTTTCCGGCACTCTCCTAACGAGGCCCGCCTCTCCTAACGAGGAAAGTCCGGCGACACAATCTCTGGAGACAGCGACGAATTGATCCGCGTTCTGGGCATTGAGACGAGTTGCGACGAGACCGCCGCCAGCGTGGTGACGCTGGATGGCGCCGCCGCGCCGGTCATTGCGTCCAACATCGTGCTCAGCCAGATCGAGGAGCATGCCGCCTTTGGCGGCGTCGTTCCCGAGATCGCCGCGCGCGCCCATGTCGAGGCGCTGGACGGCATCGTCGAGGCAGCCCTTGCCGATTCGGGCACAACGCTTGCCGACATCGACGCCATTGCCGCCACCGCCGGCCCCGGCCTTGTCGGCGGGCTGATCGTCGGCCTGATGACGGCCAAGGCAATTGCCGCGGCGGCCGGCAAGCCGCTGATCGCCATCAACCACCTCGAAGGCCATGCATTGACCGCCAGGCTGACTGACGGGCTCGACTTTCCCTATCTGCTGCTGCTGGTTTCCGGCGGCCACACCCAGATCGTCGCCGTGCGGAGCGTCGGCGACTACCAGCGCTGGGCGACCACCATAGACGATGCGCTGGGCGAAGCTTTCGACAAGACGGCGAAAATGCTCGGCCTGCCCTATCCGGGCGGCCCGAACGTCGAAAAGGCGGCGGCCTCGGGCGACGCGACGCGCTTTGCCTTCCCACGGCCGATGAAGGGTTCGGCGCAGCCCGATTTCTCCTTCTCCGGCCTCAAGACGGCCGTGCGGCAGGCGGCGACCGCCATCCAGCCGTTGAGCGAACAGGATGTCGCCGACATCTGCGCCTCGTTCCAGGCGGCGGTGGCCGACGCACTGGGCGACCGCGTGGCCCGCGCGCTTGCCCGCTTCCGCCAGGAATTTCCCGACAAGACCACGCCGTCACTGGTCGTTGCCGGTGGCGTCGCCGCCAACAGCACGATCAAGGCGACGCTGCAGAAGCAGTGCGCCGAGTCCGGCTTTGCGTTTGTCGCGCCGCCGCTGAAACTGTGCACCGACAATGCGGCGATGATCGCCTGGGCCGGCATCGAGCGACTGCGGGCGGGGCTGTCTCAAGAGAATGGCTTCGATTTCGTGCCGCGTTCGCGCTGGCCGCTGGACTCGATCTCGACGCCGATGGTCGGCTCCGGCCGGCGCGGAGCGAAAGCATGAGCGCCAGCACGACAAGCGGCAGGGACAAGACCGGCTGGCGCGTCGCCGTGCTCGGCGGCGGCGCCTGGGGCACCGCACTGGCGCTGGCCATGCTGCGTGCCGGCCATGATGTCCGGCTCTACGCCCGCGACGAAGAAACGGTCGCCGCACTTCGTGGTGGGGCGAACCCGCGCTATCTCCCCGGTATCGCCATCGAGCCCGGCATCGCTGCGACGAGCGATATCGGCGCTGCCCTTGCCGACGGCGATTGCGTGCTGGCCGTGGCGCCGGCGCAAGCGTTGCGCGCCATGCTGACGACAGCGAAACCCCATATGCCGCAAGGCATTCCGCTGGTTCTCTGCGCCAAGGGCATTGAGCGCGACACCGGCGCGCTGCTGTCGGCCATCGTCGCGGACGTCCTGCCGCAAACCCCGGTTGCGGCCCTGTCCGGTCCGAGCTTTGCCACCGATGTCGCGCGGGGCCTGCCAACCGCCGTCGTGGTCGCCGCTCGCGACGAGACTTTGGCGGCCGAACTCGCCGCGCGGTTTTCGGCGCAAAACCTGCGCTGCTATTCCAGCGACGACCTGATCGGCGTCGAGATCGGCGGCGCGCTGAAGAATGTCTTTGCCATTGCCGCAGGTGCCGTCACCGGTGCCGGGCTCGGCGCCAGCGCGCAGGCCGCCATGGTGACGCGCGGCTTCGTCGAACTGCGCCGCATCGGTGCTGCCTTCGGCGCCAGGCCGGAGACGCTGATGGGGCTGTCCGGCCTCGGCGATTTGCTGCTCACTTGCTCGTCCGCCCAATCGCGCAATTTCGCCTACGGCCTGGCGCTGGGGCAGGGCAAATCCTTGGCCGGCCTGCCGCTCGCCGAAGGCGTGCCGACGGCGGCAATCGCCGCCCGCATCGCCACCGAGCGCGACATCGACGCGCCGATCATCGCGGCGGTGTCGGCGATACTGGACGGCACGATCACCATACGGCAGGCTGTAACGGCATTGATGACCCGGCCGCTGAAGACCGAAACCGATCTCTGATCCCCAACAAACCGGAGTTTTGAAAACATGCTGTTTGCGTTGGTATGCAAGGACAAGCCCGGAAGCCTGCAGGTGCGTGTCGACACGCGTCCCGCCCACGTCGCCTTTCTCGAGGGCCTGAACGCCGACAAGAAACTGGCCTTTGCCGGCCCCTTCCTCGATGCCGACGGCAAGCCGAACGGCACCCTTGCGGTGATCGAAGCGCCGGACCTCGCAGCCGCTCAGGCTTTGTCCGCGGCCGACCCCTATGCCAAGGCCGGCCTGTTCGAGAGTGTCGAAATCCGCCAGTGGAACTGGACCTTCAACAAGCCCGCGGCTAGTTAATTCAGCCCACGCCAAGGAGGAAGAAAGACATGAACTACTGGCTGTTCAAATCCGAACCCTCGGTCTTTTCCTTCGAGGCGCTGAAGGCCAAGGGCAAGGCCGGCACGCAATGGGACGGCGTGCGCAACTATGCGGCGCGCAACAACATGAAGGCGATGCAGATCGGCGATCTCGGCTTCTTCTACCATTCAAATGAAGGGCTGAATGTCGTCGGCATTGCCGAGGTCTGCGCGCTTGCCCATCCCGACTCGACGACCGACGATCCGCGCTGGGAATGTGTCGACATCCGCGCCTTCAAGGACGTGCCGAACCCGCCGACGCTGGAACAGGTCAAAGCCAATCCCAAGCTGGCCGAGATGGCGCTGGTGCGGCTCGGGCGGCTTTCCGTACAGCCGGTGACTCCGGCCGAATGGAAGGAAGTCTGCCGCATGGGCGGCCTGACGCCGGCTCCGTGACGGTCCTCACGCCGAACAGCGCGAGAAAGTTCATTCTCGACAATACGGCGCTGATGGCGCCGCCGCATGTGCCGGAAATTTTTCTGCGGCTTGCCGACGAGGCCCACGACCTCTGGCAGCGGACCGAGGACGAACTGACCGAAATCGGCTTGCCGCCGCCCTTCTGGGCCTTTGCCTGGGCTGGCGGGCAAGGCCTTGCCCGTTACGTGCTGGACAATCCGTCCGATGTTCGGGGGAAACGCGTGCTCGACTTTGCCTCCGGCTCCGGCCTTGTCGCCATCGCCGCAGCCAAGGCCGATGCTTCGCAAGTGATCGCCACCGACATCGACCCATTCTGCGAAACCGCGGTTCGCCTCAATGCCGAAGCCAATGGCGTCGCAATCGAGTTTTGCGGCACCGACTGCATCGGCATGGACGCAGGCTGGGACGTGGTGCTGGCCGGCGACGTTTTCTACGACAGATCCTTTGCCGACAGGCTGATGCCGTGGTTTTCGACGCTGAAGGCGCGCGGCGCCGACATCCTCGTTGGCGATCCCGGCCGCTCCTATCTGCCGAAGACAGGGCTGGAGCCGCTGGCCGGCTACGAAGTGGCGGTCACGCGGGCGCTGGAGGATGCCGAGGTCAAGCGCACCACCGTGTGGCGCTTCGCTTGACGGCGCTGCCGAACAGGCGTTCCATCGCGCATTGATTTGAAGAATACGCATGTCGTTTTCTTAAACCGTCAGGCTTTGGGCGACATGCTTGAGGGGAGGACCTTATGGATTTTTCAGCAGTGAACTGGCTGGCGGTGATTGTCGCGGCCGTGCTGGCGTGGCTGTTCGGTGCCGTCTGGTACATGGCTTTGAGCAAGCCGTGGCTGAAGGCGGCCAAGCTCGATCCGGCAACGATGAGCAAATCGAAACTGCCCTTCGTCATCTCCTTCATTGCCGAACTCATTATGGCGCTGGTTGTTGCTCTGGTTGTCGGGGCGATGACCGGCGGCGAGCCGGCCCTTGCCGCCGGCCTGGTCTTCGGCTTCGTGCTCTGGCTCGGCTTTGTCGCCACGACGCTGACGGCCAACCACCGCTATGAAAATTTCGGCTGGGACCTGACTCTGATCGACGGCGGCCACTGGCTCGGCGTGCTTTTGATCATTGGCGCGGTGATCGGCTGGTTCGGCGCACCGGTCGTCGCCGGTTGAGGCCTGTCGCGATCGTCAGGTCTGCGTCCTGGCGACTTCCTCAAGCAGCCATTCGCGGAAGGCGATGATGCGCGGATCGTCGGCAGTGCTTTCGGGATAGACCAGGAAATAGGCGAATTCGGCCCCTACGCGCAGGCCGAGTTCGAAGGGCTGCACCAGCCTGCCTTCGGAAAGGTCGTTTGCCACCATGGCGAAATCGGCGAGCGCGACCGCATTGCCTTCGAGCGCTGCCTGAACGGCATCGGTGGAATTGCCGAACACGATGGTCCGGCTGTCGTCGAAATCGGTGACGCCGGCAGCCGCCATCCACATGCGCCAGTTCGGCCAGGTCACGCCTTGTCGCGCCCATTCGATATGGGCAAGCGTGTGGTTGAACAGATCGCGCGGCTCGCGCAGGGGCGGACCGGACCGCAGCAGCCCCGGACTGCACACCGGAATGATGATGTTATCGAACAGACGATGGGCGCGAAGGCCCGGATATTTGCCGACGCCGAAGCGGATGCCGACATCGACGTCGTCGAGCTCGAAATCCCGCAATGTGTAGGCGATGTCGAATCGGAGCTCGATATCGGGCTGATGCTTGCGAAAATCGTCGACGCGCCGCATCAGCCATTTTGATGCGAACTGCGCGTCGAGCGTCACCTTCAACAATGCCGTGCCGCGCGTCGCCTTGCGCGCCCGCGACACAGCCCGGTTGAGCAGGTCGAGCGCATCGATGGAGGCCTCGAACAGCAGCGTGCCCGCCGCAGTCAGCCGGATGGTGCGGCTGGTGCGCGTGAACAGCACCAGCCCGAGCTGATCCTCGATTTCCTTGATCTGGTGGCTGACCGCGGCAGGCGTCAGGCCGAGCTCGTCGGCGGCGCGGGTGAAATTGAGGTGCCGAGCCGCCGCTTCCAGCGTCCTTAGCGCGCGGGTTCCAGGCAGAAGGCGGGACATGCCATCCTCAAAAAAAACTTGATGATCTGAAAAGAACTACTCGTTTCTCTCCGCGATTTCAATGCGGCATGATGCATCTATCGAAACACCATCAAGCCGGATTTGATATCCAGCGGAACCGGAGCACATCATGTCCATCATCGTTCTGAACACGCCAGCCACCCGTTCGTCCTGGCTCCTCGCCATCACCGATTGGCTTCGCCAGGCAAGGGTCGCGATCAACCTGCCCCGCCAGGATGTCGAGGATCTGTCGGATCGCCAACTGCGCGACATCGGCGCCAGACGCAAGGACGTCACCCGGGCAGTGGACCGGGAACTGGGCAGGCTGGGACTGCTGGATATCGGTTGGCAGCGGAATAAGGGAATAGGGCAATAGGGAGGGGGAATAGAGAGACCACTCAGCTGCTAATCTCCCTACTCCCTACTCCCTACTGCCTACCTTACCACCCTCACCACCGTCCTATCCGAAATCAGCGGAAATAGCCTTGCCATCGTCCTCGCGGTCACCGCCACGCAGCCTTGCGTCGGCGTGAAGCCGGGGCGCGCCAGGTGGAAGAAGATGGCGCTGCCGCGGCCGCGCCGGCGCGGCGCCATGTTCCAGTCGAGCACCAGGCAGGCGTCATAGAGGCGATCGTCGCGCCGCATCCGCTCATGGCTGGCGCCGTAGGGGATTTTCACCGGCCGATTGTAGTTGCGGTCGTCCGGCACCTCGCACCAACCGAGATCCGGGCCGATCGGCGCCATCGCCAGCCGGGTTTTGCGGGCCGCCGGAAAATGATCGCCGCGAAAATACCCCGACAGAATCCGCATCTCGCCAAGCGGCGTTGCACCGTCACCTTCGCGCTTGTTGGCAGAGATGCCACCGCGTCCGAGCGCGCAGGCAAATACCTTGCTGCCGGCCTGCAAAATCCCCTGGCTGGGGTTGCCGGGCCTCGCCCGCACCACCAGCACACGCAGCCCTTTTGGCAAAATTGCGCCGGCCGCATTGCGAACGCGTTTTTTCTTGTATGATCGTGTCACGGAACAAATCACTGTGATCGGACTGTTGCGCCGGTCAGCTTCCGCATAAATGGGGGTCGGTCAACTGAAAATTCTTTTCAAAACAACGGATTGATCCATGACATCACGTACCATTCTTATCGTTGACGATGATGACGACCTGCGCGGAACCCTCGTCGAGCAACTGGCCCTTTACGAAGAATTCGACGTTCTGCAGGAAGCGACCGCCGCCAAAGGCGTTGCCGCGGCGCGTGGCGGGCTCATCGACCTGCTCATCATGGATGTCGGCCTGCCCGACATGGATGGCCGCGAAGCGGTGAAGATCCTGCGCAAGGGCGGCTACAAGGCGCCGATCATCATGCTGACCGGCCACGACACCGATTCCGACACGATCCTGGGCCTGGAAGCCGGGGCCAACGACTATGTCACCAAGCCGTTCCGCTTCGCGGTGCTGCTCGCCCGCATCCGCGCGCAACTGCGCCAGCACGAGCAGAGTGAGGACGCCACCTTCTCGGTCGGTCCCTACACCTTCAAGCCCAGCCAGAAGCTTCTCATCGACCAGCGCGGCGCCAAGGTGCGGCTGACCGAAAAGGAGGCCTCGATCATCAAATATCTCTACCGCGCCGACCAGAAGGTGGTGACGCGCGACGTACTGCTCGAGGAAGTGTGGGGCTACAATTCCGGCGTCACCACGCACACGCTGGAAACCCACGTCTACCGGCTGCGCCAGAAGATCGAACGCGATCCTTCCAATGCTGAAATTCTTGTGACAGAAAGCGGCGGCTACAAGCTGGTTCCTTAAACATTTCATTATTCAATAGGCGGTCGGGGCGGGACTGTTTCAGGGTACGATCCGGCTGGAGGGCCTGGATCGACCCGCGCATCGGCCCGAAAATCGATTCGGTTTTTGGGAAGAACGCTGCGCAGATTGAAAAATGTTGGAGCGTACCTTGCGTGACCAGGAGGACGCGCGGCGCTCTAAGGGAGGGATTGGACTGACCGTTCGGGGACGCAGCTAGAGATGGCGCTGGATGACGACATCCGCATCCTGTCCGCCGTGAAACTCTTTGAGGGTTTCACGCAGGAACAGCTGCGCCTGCTCGCCTTCGGCGCCGAGGCCACCCATCTGCAGGCCGACCGCAAGCTGTACCGCGAAGACGACGAAGCCGATTCGGCCTATATCGTGGTCAGTGGGAAGATCGTGCTCTACCGCGAGCAGGATGGCGACCGCATACCGATCGGCACCGCCGGTCCCGGCACGATCCTCAGCGAACTGGCGCTGATCGCCGACTCAAGGCGGCTGACCAGCGCCTCGGCCGAGACCGATTCCGAAGTGATCCGCCTCAGCCGCAAGATGTTCCGTCGCATTCTCGAGGAGTACCCCGACGTGGCGGTGAAACTGCACCAGCGCATTCTCGAAGATTTCCAGGCCATGATCGCCCGCATCGAGAAGCTGGCGCCGCGGTTTGGCGGGTAAGTCTAATTGCCGTCTCGGACGGGTTTTGGCCTGAACAGGCACCAGAATGGCTTTCCCGGCGCAAGTTCACCTTGGCCGAGGAGTTGAAACCCGCAACGCTCATAGAAAGCCAAATTCTTGCGTTGTGCGGTTTCGAGAAAAGTCCCTGTCGAGACAGTATCTCTTTCGGCAAGATCGCAATAAGCCCTGATGAGCGCGCCGCCCGCCCCCTTTCCCTGCATCGAGGGGTGAACGCCCAGGACTCCAAGATAGAAATGCGGTTCCTGCGGTTTGTATTTCTCGCTGATGGCGTCGGCCTTCTCGAAGCGCAAAGCCATCGATGCCTGCCTTTGCTGAAGCAGAGCCCATCTCTCCTGGTGAGCCGGGAGCCATTCAGGCCGATGCACATCATAGCCCATCACCGCACCCAGGATGCGGCCTTCGCTCTTTAACAGCAGCACAGGCATCCCAAGCGCGAGGCGCGCCGCCATCAGGATCGAAAAGAACTCTGTCACCAGGCCCTGACGCTGCGCAGGATCGCCCGAGAAGAAAAACGCCATCTGCGGATCTACGGCAAAGGCAGCCGCCAGACAGTCGGCGGCCGATGTCACATCCGGCTCTTCTGCTGCCAGTATTTCCAATCAGCGACTCCTTCGGCCCATGGCCTAATCCAGGTCGAACCGTGCAATCACCGGCACATGGTCCGACGGCCGGTCCCAACTGCGTGCCTCGCGCAGGATTTTGTAGCCGGCAAAACTTGGCACCAGGTTCGGTGACGACCAGACATGGTCGAGCCGGCGGCCGCGGTTCGACGCCTCCCAGTCCTGCGCGCGATAACTCCACCAGGTGTAGAGCTTTTGCTCGAGCGGCACATTGAGCCGCATCAAGTCGACCCAGTCGCCGGCGATCCGCATCGCCTCGAAATTTTCGGTCTCGACCGGCGTGTGGCTGACCACATTGAGCAATTGCTTGTGCGACCAGACATCATGCTCCAGCGGCGCGATGTTGAGGTCGCCGACCAGGATCGAGGCCGACGCCTCGTCATGCGCGGCGCGGATGGCGTTCATCTCGTCGACGAAATCGAGCTTGTGGCGGAATTTGCGGTTGATCTCGGGATCGGGCTCATCGCCGCCGGCCGGCACATAGAAATTGTGGATCAGGATCGCCTTGCCGCCGGCCTGCAACTTTATGGACAAATGGCGGCTGTCGTCGATCTCGCAGAAGCGCCGCCTCTCGATCACCTCGATCGGCCGCCGCGCCACCGTCGCCACGCCGTGGTAGCCCTTCTGGCCATGGAAGGCGATGTGCTCGTAGCCGGCCTTGCGGAACGCTTTTTCCGGAAAGAGCTCGTCGGGAACCTTCGTCTCCTGCAGGCAGAGCACATCCGGCGCCTGCTCCTTCAAGAGCCGCTCGACGATCGGCATGCGCAGGCGCACGGAGTTGATGTTCCAGGTGGCGATGGAAAAGGGCATGGCGAGATCCGGAGGCGCAACGCCGCCGGAACCGGATGAGGTCGACGGAAATGACGCCTTTTTGAAGAGTCAGTTTCCGAAGACTACTGCCAGCCACGCGCTGTAAAGACAAGCCGACGCCAATTGATGACCTGCCCGGAGGCGGCCCTCGATCTAGCGGTTGGAGCCGTTGGTGTTCAGCTCGCGATTCGCCTTGTAGTCGATGGCGAACGTATCTGCCGGGAAGCTGACGCCTTCCTTGGTGTTGTAGATCATCACCGTGGTGTCCTTGCCCTGCGCGTCGGTGATGGTCCACTGGCGCAGGTCGTAGGATTTCGGATCGAACATCATGGTGATCTTCGAATTGCCGAACACCGATTTGTCGGCGAGCTGGATGGTGGTGAGGTCGCTCTCTTCCTTGATCGATTTGACACGACCGCCGGAGAGATCGATCCGGTTGTCGAGCAGAAGCTTCAGCGGCGTCTTCGACAACGGATAAAGATCGGACGTTTTCAGCCGCTGATTGAGGATGACCACCGACTTGCCGTCGGAGATCACCCGGAAGTTCGACTTGCCGTCATAGTTGAAGCGGATCTTGCCCGGCCGCTCGAGGAAGAACTTGCCGCCGGTCTGCTGGTTGTTGGGGCCGAACTGGACGAACTCGCCGGACATCGATTTGACCGAGGAGAAGTGGTCGGCGATCTTCTGCGCCGTTGGCGGCACCGCGGCTTGCGCCGAGGCCAGGAGCTGGAACCCCGGCATGACATTGACGGCCGCGGCGCCGGCAAGCATCAGGCCGAGGCCGAGCAGCTTACGGCGGTTTGGAGCGAAATCGCTGATCGCGGAAAGATCGTTTTTCATGCCGGTCACTCTCGTGTGGTGTGTGTCTCGTTGCAGTCCGTGGACCCCCAGTTAGACTTAAGTTTGGCGGACCGGACAGCGCTCCGTCGCTGTAACGCGCCAAAAGGTTCAAGGTTGCCGCCGGTCGTATCAGCTGATCAGAACTTGTCGTCCTCCGTCGGAACCAGGATCTCGCGTTTGCCGGCATGGTTGGCCGGGCCGACAATGCCTTCCTTCTCCATCTTCTCGATGATCGAGGCGGCGCGGTTGTAGCCGATGCCGAGCCGGCGCTGGATGTAGCTGGTCGAGGCCTTGCCGTCACGCAGCACCACAGCCACCGCCTGGTCGTAGGGATCGTCGGAATCCTCGAAATTGCCGCCACCGCCTCCACCGCCCTTGCCTGACGGTTCGTCGTCATCCTCCTCGCCGTCATCCTCGGTGATGGCGTCGAGATATTCGGGCACGCCCTGCAGCTTCAGATGCGCGACGATCCTCTCGACTTCATCATCGGAGACGAACGGGCCGTGCACGCGCTGGATGCGGCCGCCGCCGGCCATGTAGAGCATGTCGCCCATGCCGAGCAGCTGTTCGGCGCCCTGCTCGCCCAGAATTGTGCGGCTGTCGATCTTCGACGTCACCTGGAAGGAGATGCGGGTCGGGAAATTGGCCTTGATGGTACCGGTGATGACGTCGACCGACGGACGCTGCGTCGCCATGATCACGTGGATGCCGGCCGCACGCGCCATCTGTGCCAGGCGCTGGACAGCACCTTCAATGTCCTTGCCGGCGACCATCATCAAATCGGCCATCTCGTCGATGATGACGACGATGTAGGGCATCGGTTCGAGGTCGAGATTCTCGGTCTCGTAGATCGCCTCGCCGGTCTGGCGGTCAAAGCCGGTCTGCACGGTGCGCGAGATCTTCTCGCCCTTCTTCTCGGCCAATTGCACGCGGGCGTTGAAGCCGTCGATGTTGCGCACGCCGACCTTGGACATCTTGCGGTAGCGGTCTTCCATCTCGCGCACGGTCCATTTCAGCGCCACCACCGCCTTCTTCGGATCGGTGACGACCGGCGTCAGCAGATGCGGAATGCCGTCATAAACGGAGAGTTCGAGCATTTTCGGATCGATCATGATCAGCCGGCAGTCCTGCGGCGTCAGCCTGTAGAGCAGCGACAGGATCATGGTGTTGATGGCGACCGACTTGCCCGAGCCGGTGGTGCCGGCGACCAGCACGTGTGGCATCTTGGCGATGTCGACGATGACCGCCTCGCCGTTGATGGTCTTGCCCAGCGCCAGCGCCAGCTTCGCCTTGGTGGTCTCGAAATCGCGGCTGGCCATGATCTCGCGCAGATACACAGTCTCGCGCTTGGCATTCGGCAGTTCGATGCCGATGGCGTTGCGGCCAGGCACCACGGCGACACGGCAGGCAATGGCACTCATCGAACGGGCGATGTCGTCCGACAGACCGATGACGCGTGACGATTTGATGCCGGGCGCCGGTTCCAGCTCATAGAGCGTGACCACAGGGCCGGGCCGCACCGCGATGATCTCGCCCTTGACGCCGAAATCTTCCAGCACGCCTTCGAGCAGGCGCGCATTCTGCTCCAGCGCGTCCTTGGAGAGGCTTGCATCGCGCACCACATTCTTCGGCTCGGACAGAAAATGCAGCGACGGCATTTCGAATGTTTCCGAGCCGATCAGCGAGGTCTGCGCCTCGCGCTGGACGCGGGCGCCTGGAGCCGGACGCGGCGCAGGTGCCGCGACACGGGTCGCCGCATCGGAGCGGAAGTTCTGCACCTTGGCGTTCGCCGCGGCACGGCGCTGGACCGGCTCCTCGTCGAGTTCGACGTCTTCATCGCCATTGTCGAACCCGGCATCGAGGACGTCGTCATCATCAGGATCGACGGAAACGCTGCGGTCATTGACCATGGCGGCGAAGAATTCCGGCTCGACGCGGGCGCGGCCATCCGGGCTCATCCGCGATTCGGCGAACTCGGCCGATTCGACCCGTTCGGCGGCCCGGCGCCAAGCCGTGGAGCGCTGCTCCATCTCCGGCTCGTACTCGTCGCGCTCCTGCTGGCGGCGTACGGCGCGGCGGTGCATCCAGGCGCGGAACGACAGCCACCAATGGGTGATGGCGCCGAGCGCCAATATGCCCTCGTCGCCCTCGTCCTCGTCTTCGTCGAAGAGCAGGTCGTCCTCTCGAGGATCCGGCTCCGCAGTGCGCTCCATGACGGCAAAGCCGTTCTTGCGCGCAATCAGCGCCGAGCCATAGGCAAACAGCCACAGCGCTGGCGCAATGAGCACCATGGCAATGATGCTGGCAACGATCCCGGTTGGGTAGCCGCCAATGACCAGGCCGGGGATATTGAGCACCATGTCGCCGAACACGCCGCCGAGCCCGGTCGGCAGCGGCCAGGTCTTGGGCGGCACCACGCAGCCGGCCATTGCCGCGGCAAGCAGCGCGAAACCGAACCAGGCGAGGCCGCGCTTCGGCAGCCTGTCGACGCCACGTGCCGAAAACAACAGAAAGCCCCAGATAACCGCCGGCACCAGGGCGGCGACCGCAGCCAGGCCGAAGAACTGCATGGCGAGGTCGGAGAACACCGCCCCGGCATAGCCCATGGCGTTGGTGACGATGTTGTCGGTGGCGTGCGAAAAGCTCGGATCGGCGACGTTCCAGGTGGCAAGCGCCGCGACACCGAAGGCAACCAGCGCAAACAGGCCGGCGCCGACCAGTCGTCCGACCTGGCGCCGCGCGAATGCCTGGATGCCGTGCCCCGTATCGGTCAGCGCGAGCGGTGCTGAAGCCCCTGAACGCATGCTTCGTTCCCCGTCTGTTTTTGCCTGGCCGGGCGCATGACGCACTCCGGCAGATTCGGATGCCAGACTATCGGGGGGAAGGTTAAGGCCGCATTAACTATACGGCCGTGGCTGCGATCTTGCGCAGAGCGCGGCACGGCCGTTTCGACGAAACTCATGCCTGCTGCGACAAAGGGATGCCAGCGGTGACGCAAGATAGTTTTTCTCGCTTTGACAGCGTCGGCTTTTCGTAGACCTTTTTCATGGTGACACGTCCTGTTTGTGTGAAGTCGCGAATCCCGCGATCTTCCACGAGGTGCCACACCAGTCCTGCGCTTGCATCTCCCGCGCGGGAGATGCTGACGGAAATGGCGGGCACCTGGCCCACCATCCCTTTGTATCGAACGTCAGTTGGCGCCGCCGAGCGCCTGGACGTTGGCGCAGAATTCGGCATGCGGCTTGCTCATTGCCGCGTCGTTGCATTCCTTCTTCATAGCTTCCTGCTTTTCCATCGGCATCGCCATGAAGGCCGCCTTGAACTCCTCCATCGGCTTCATCTTCATCATGCCGGAATCGGTGAAGAACGGCGCCATATTGTCGGGTTCGTCGAGCGCGCCGGCGAAAACCGGGCCACTGACCATGGCCAGCGCCATTACGCCGAGGCAGATGTTCCTGAGGTTCATAACGAATTCCTTCCCTGTCGATTTCAGCGGCCACCTGAACGACGACCGTTTCCACAGTTCGGAACAGAAGTGGGCGATGTTTCCTTGGGATGGCGCATCACACGAACGTGATTGCGCGGAATCGTGGCTCGAAGGAATGCTTTGCCAAAAAAGAGGCCCGGAACGACCCGGGCCTCAAAGCGTGAGCCCTTTTCGGGAGCGTCACGACGGGATGGGAGGATGCGGGGCGGCGCAAGCCGCCCGGCACTGATGACGCTACGAGTGATAGGCCGCTTCGCCATGCGCGGTGAGATCGAGGCCTTCGCGCTCTGCGTCGGCCGATGGACGCAGACCGACGATCATGTCGACGATCTTGTAGAGGATCGCGCTGCCGATGCCCGACCACAGGATGGTCACCAGGACACCTTTGCCCTGCGCCAGCAACTGGGTGGCCGTTCCGGCATAGCCGGCCGCGAAGTCGGCCGTCGAATAGTCGACGATGCCGGCACCGCCGAGGGCGGGATTGACCAGGATGCCGGTGCCGAGCGCGCCGATGATGCCGCCGACGCAGTGGACGCCGAAGACATCGAGGCTGTCGTCATAGTCGAACGTGTTCTTCACCACAGAGACGAAGAAGTAGCAGACGAAGGTGGCGACGATGCCGAGCACAATGGCGCCCATCGGCCCGGCAAAGCCGGCAGCCGGCGTGACGGCAACGAGGCCGGTCACCGCACCCGAAACAGCGCCGAGCATGGAGGCTTTGCCGCGCAGCAGCGATTCAAGCACGATCCAGGTCACTGCCGCCGCCGCCGTCGCGACGAAGGTGTTGATCATGGCCAGCACCGCATAGGCGTTTGCTTCGAGGTTGGAACCGGCGTTGAAGCCGAACCAGCCGACCCACAGCAATGAGGCGCCGACCATGGTCAGCGTCATCGAGTGCGGTGCCATGATGTCCTTCTTGTAGCCGATGCGCTTGCCGATCATCAGGGCGCCGACGAGGCCGGCGATGCCCGCATTGATGTGAACGACCGTGCCGCCGGCGAAGTCGATGGCGCCGAAACTGAAGATCAGGCCGGACGGGTCGGAATAAGCGCTCGGACCACCCCAGAACCAGACCATATGCGCGATCGGGAAGTAGACGAACGTGACCCAAAGGATGACGAAAAGGATCAAGGCGGAGAACTTCACGCGTTCGGCGAAGGCGCCAACGATCAGCGCTGGCGTGATGCAGGCAAAGGTCATCTGGAATACGACGAACACCAGTTCAGGAATAGCGACGCCCTTGGTGAAGGTCTCCGACAGCGTCGAGACGCTGACACCGGAGAGGAACGCTTTAGACAGGCCGCCGACGAAGGCATTGCCGGCGGTGAATGCGAGGCTGTAGCCGTAGAGAACCCAGACGATCATGACTACGCTGGTGATGGTGAAGACCTGCATCAGCACCGACAGCATGTTCTTGGTGCGAACCAGGCCGCCGTAGAAAAGGGCAAGGCCGGGAATGGTCATCAATAGCACCAGCACGGTGGAAATCATCATCCACGTGGTGTCGCCCTTGTCGACGGTGAAAGCGGGGGCTGCCGGCGCGGCCGCGGCGACGGCGGGGGTCGCTTCCTGCGCCAGCGCGGCGACAGTGCCCAAAGCTCCGAGCGCGAACGAGCCCAGCAGCGCGGACCGCGCCGCTGACTTCAAGGTGGAAGGAATATTCATTGAACTCTCCATTGGAATACGTGTTCGCCGCTCAAAGCGCGTCGGTGTCTGTTTCGCCGGTGCGGATGCGCACCGCCTGATCGATGCCGAAGACGAAGATCTTGCCGTCGCCGATCTGGCCGGTCTTGGCTGACGCCGTGATGGCTTCGACGGCCTTGTCGACCAGGTCGGGGCTGACCGCGACTTCGATCTTGATTTTCGGCAGGAAACTGACCGCGTATTCCGCCCCGCGATAGATTTCCGTGTGTCCCTTCTGACGCCCGTAGCCTTTGACTTCGGTGACGGTCAGGCCCTGGATGCCGACGGCGGTGAGCGCTTCGCGCACCTCGTCGAGCTTGAACGGCTTGATGATTGCCATCACGATTTTCATAAGGTTTCACCCTCTGCTGTTGCGGTCCCCCGCGTTTGCACACCTTCACCGATCCCAAAGAGCCCGGAGAGTGCCCGACAGGATTCAAGCTCCGTGCCAGTTGCCGAAGCAGGGTGTTAACTCGTTGTAAACAAACGGATTGCCCAGGACACGGCAGTACGGGGCGCACTGTCACCGAACAGTCACTGATTAAAAAATAGGCAATTTTTGGAAAATGCCTATTCGGAAGGCGGACGCTTCAGGCGGATGAGGCCTTCCTGGGCAACCGAGGCGATCAGCGTGCCATCACGGGCAAACAGCGAGCCGCGGGTGAAGCCGCGCGACCCTTGCGTCGATGGACTGTCCTGCGTGTACAGGATCCAGTCGTCGAGCGGATGGCTGCGGTGGAACCACATGGCGTGGTCGAGGCTCGCCGCCTGGATGTCGCGATCGAAAATGGCGCGGCCATGGGCGAAGGTCGAGGTGTCGAGCAGCGTCATGTCGGAGAGGTAGGCAAGCACCGCCGCCTGGATGCCGCGGTCGGCCGGCACCGGGCCGGTGGTGCGGATCCAGATGTTCTGCTGCGGCTCCAGCTTTTCGCGGCTGGTGTAATGCTTCAGCATCACCGGCTTCATCTCGATCGGCCGGTCGCGTTCCCAGTAGCGCTTGATGCCGTCCGGCACCGCCTCGCCGAATTTGCCCAGCAATTCGCGCTGGGACAACAGGCTGTCGGGCGCCGGCACGTCGCGCGGCATCGGCAGCTGGTGTTCGAGCCCGACCTCGTCCTGCTGGAACGAGGCCTCCAGCGAAAAGATCGCCTGGCCATGCTGGATCGCCACCACACGCCGCGTGGTGAAGGAGCCGCCATCGCGGATGCGGTCGACCTCGTAGACGATCGGCACCTTGGTGTCGCCCGGCCGCATGAAATAACCATGCAGCGAATGCACATGACGCTCGGGCTCGACCGTGCGCTGGGCGGCAACCAGCGCCTGGGCGATGGTCTGGCCGCCGAAGACGCGCTGCCAGTCGACCTTGGGGCTGCGACCACGGTACAGATTGTGTTCCAGCTGCTCGAGGTCGAGAATGCTGAGAAGCTCGTCCATGGCCGCCGTCATGCGTCGTGACCTCGCCTTAGAGCAATTACAGGAAAAGTGTGAGCGGTTTTCCGTCCGGAATTGCGAAAACAAAGACTTAGAGCGGTTTTGCGATTCCTTGAAACGCAGAACCGCACTAAGATGCTATGGCGGTTTCCGACAGGAATGGCGGGCAGTCAAGGCCGGAATGCCCCGGTGGGGCCAGACGGCCGAGACTTCGAAAGGAATTGACATGGCAGACCGCAAGACGGACGCAAAAACCTCGCTCGACGTGTTGGTCGCCGGCGCCGGCTATGTCGGCCTCGCCGCCGCCGTGTCGCTGAAACAGGCGCGGCCGAACCTGGCGGTCGCCGTCGTCGATGCAGCCCCCGCCGGCGTCTGGCAGAAGGATGGCCGCGCCTCGGCGATTGCCGCTGCCGCCTGCCGCATGCTCGACCAGCTCGGTGTCTGGCAGGAAATCGTCGGTCAATCGCAAGCCATAACCGAGATGATCGTCACCGATTCGCGCACCGCCGACCCGGTGCGCCCGGTGTTCCTCACCTTTGACGGCGAGGTCGCGCCGGGCGAACCGTTCGCGCACATGGTCGCCAACCGGGATCTGAACGGCGCCTTGCGCCGCCGCGCGCAAAAGCTCGGCATCGATATCATCGAAGGTGTCGCGGTCGCATCGTTCGACAGCAATGGCGCCGGCGTCACCGTGCATCTGGCCGACGGCGCCACGCTGAAGGTGCGGCTGCTGGTCGCCGCCGATGGCGTCAATTCCAAACTGCGCGACATGGCCGGCATCAAGACGGTGAAATGGGAGTATGGCCAGTCCGGCATCGTTTGCACCGTGGCGCATGAACGGCCGCACAATGGCCGCGCCGAGGAGCATTTCCTGCCCGCCGGCCCATTTGCCACTTTGCCGCTGAAGCCCACCGAGGACGGCACCAACCGCTCGTCGCTGGTCTGGGTCGAACGCTCCGAGGATGCCGAGAAACTGGTTTCGGGCGACGACCTCGTCTTCGAGCATGAGCTGGAGCTGCGCTTCGGCCTCAAGCTCGGCGAGATCCGCGTCACCGACAAGCCGCGCGCCTGGCCACTCGGCCTGACCATCGCGCGCGCCTTTGTCGCCCCGCGCATCGCGCTTGCCGGCGACGCCGCGCACGGCATCCATCCGATCGCCGGCCAGGGCCTCAATCTCGGCTTCAAGGATGTTGCAGCATTGGCCGAAGTTGTGGTCGAGGCCGATCGCCTGGGACGGGACATCGGCGCGCTCGACGTACTCGAGCGCTACCAGCAATGGCGCCGCTTCGACACGGTACAGATGGGCGTCACCACCGATGTGCTGAACCGGCTGTTTTCCAACGACATCGGCCCACTGCGCCAGGTCCGCGACATCGGCCTCGGCCTGGTCGAACGCATGCCCAGGTTGAAAGAGTTTTTCATCCGCCAGGCGTCCGGCCTGTCCGGTGACACGCCGCGGCTGCTCAAGGGCGAGGCGATTTAGCGCCTCGCAATTGGCAGGAGCCTTACCAATCTCGTCATCCTAGGGCGGAGCAAGGAGCGGAGCGACGCGCGCAGACCCTAGGATCCATGCCGATACGCTAAAGCGTTGCGGCGGTTACAGAATTCTGCTCCGCTGCATCTCTCGATCGAGGCCACGGAATGGATCCTCGGGTCTTCGCGACGCCGCTTCGCGGCTGCTCCGCCCGTGGATGACGAAGCTGGGATGTACCCGCCAATCGCCGAAGCAGGCGGCTGGCCGATGTTGCACGTGAATTCTAGTTCACTTCAAAGCCCAGCTTTTGCCTCAGCCTCAGCATCCGCTGGTCGGCAACCTTGAAGCTCTGTTCGCCGCCTTGCGCGACGCGGTTCAGCATCTGCAACAGATCCTCTCGCTCGTGCGGATCGAGGCGCTCGCGCAGGAAAGGCGCCAGCTTGTCGATAACGATCGTCGTGTCGTCGATCTGGGCCGAGGCCCATTTGGCGTAGACGACGGCTTCGTCGGTCTTCTTCTGGTTCTCGGCAATCTGCGAGATCACCTCGCGGATGACGGTTTCGCGCTTCGGCAGGATCGGACCATGCTCCGCAGCCATGGCGGTGATCAGCGTCGCCGCCGCCACCACCGGGTCGTCAATCGCCGTCAGCGGCGACAGTGCCGCCTGCTTGCGCAGCTTCTTGCGCCTTATGTTGCCCTGGACGCGCCCGACAACGTCGGCGACCTCGCGCGCGGCGTCGTTCATGGCCTTCATGCGGTACCACCAGAACGCCGCCGCTCCCAGCACGCCGAGAATAGCAATCAGGAAAGGCATATCGAATTCCCCCGGAAATTCCGGCGACGATAAGAGAACTGCGGCGTTGCTTCAACACGCAAGAATTGCATCCGGTGAAGAAAACAGAGGTGTTTCTTTCAAGCCTCGACACACCGAGGTCCCGGGTCAAGCGCCGCCTATCGTCCGGACCCGGCGATGCAAGAACACTACAACAGGCGTTATCGCGCCTATTCGGCGTGTTCTCTAAATCCGATCCGTCGATGGCGAGGCCGGAGCTGGAATATCACGTCCAGCCGCTGTCGACCGACCGGTTGGGCGACCCGCTGCACCCGTTCCCGGCGATCACCATGTCGGTCTGCAATCTGCGGCCCGACAGCGTCGGCTCCGTACATGCGACGACGCGCGAGCTGGCCGTGCAGCCGGAGATCCGGCTGAATTATCTCTCGACGGTGCGCGACCGCGAGATCGCGCTGCGCTCGGTGCGCCAGGCTCGCTCGATCATGACCGCCAGGGCGCTTGAAGCCTTCCATCCAGAGGAGATCCTGCCCGGTCTCGCGCACCAGTCCGACGACGACCTGCTGCACCAGATCGGCTTGATCGCGACGACCATCTTTCATCCCGTCGGCACCTGCCGGATGGGCATTGACGACCGCGCCGTCGTCAGTCCCGATTTGCGCGTGACCGGTGTCGAGGGCCTGCGCGTCATCGACGCCTCGATCATGCCGCGCATCGTTTCCGGCAACACTGCCTCGCCGGTGGTGATGATCGCCGAGAAGGCGGCGGACATGATCCGCCGCTCTGTCTGAAGCTGCCGATACGCGGACTGCTATGACCCCGGGACGTCGTAGATCGCCCTGACCTCGATGGTGCCGATTTCGGCAAGCGGGATCTCCCCGGCGATCTCCAGCGCTTCCTCGAGATCATCAGCCTCGATCATGACGAAACCAAGCAATTGCTCCTTGGTTTCGGCGAAGGGACCGTCGGTGATCAACCGCTTGCCCTGGCGCCGCCGGACCGCCTTCGACGTCTTCACCGATTGCAGCGCCTGCGCGATGATCAGCTTGCCTTGCTGGTCCAATGACCGGTCATAGGCCATCGAATCGGCGTCGAGCTTGGCGAGACGCTGCGGCGTCATGGCATGGAGGTCCTTTTCCTCGCCGTAGACCAGACAGACATATTTCATTTCCAGCTCCCTTGCTGCGATGAACCATAGGCGATCACGGTATCACTTGCGCCGTTGCCGGCAGCCGCATGGTCGAGAAGGATGACCGCAATGCCGATGACGGCAATAGCCGCGAGCAGCCGGCCGAAGCCGGAAGGTCGCGGACAGTCGATCTCTTGCAGCCAAGGCCTTTTGCCGGTGCAGTTCCAATGGGCAGAAAACAGATTGTTCATGTGAACCTCCATCTGCCACGAAATCCGTGGCCGCCCGCAGGACGCTCGGCACTGGAACAAGTCGACATTTTTGCACGCAGATTTTTTTGAAAAATAATTTTGGCCGCTTCGTTGGATCGCCATGCGCGCGCAAACAGCGCGGTGGTCTTCGCCCGCGCCCGCGCTATAGTTGGGAGGAACGCCGCCTGGCCGGCGCTATCGCTGCAATCAAGGAGGACTTCATGGACCGCACCGCAAACGCCGTCTGGAAAGGCAATCTGAAAGAGGGCAAAGGCACGCTCGACACCCAGAGCGGAACCCTGAAGGGCACGCCCTATTCGTTCAAGGCGCGCTTCGAGGACGAAAGCGGCAAATCCGGCACCAATCCCGAAGAGTTGATCGCTGCTGCGCATGCCGGTTGCTTCGCCATGCAGTTCTCCCACTTCCTGGCCGAGAACGGCACACCCGCCACCGAACTCGACGCCAAGGCGGTGGTCACGCTGGTTCCGGGCACCGGGATCACCGGCAGTGCCCTCACGGTGATCGGCAAGGTACCGGGCATCGACGCAGCGAAATTCCAGGAATTGGCCGAGAAGGCCAAGGCCGGATGCCCGGTGTCGAAGGCGCTAGGCGCCATCAATGTATCGCTCGACGCAAAGCTGGGGTGAGAGCTCGGCAGAGGCAGCGATCCTTCGCGCCCCCTCTGCCCCGCCGGGCATCTCCCCCACGAGGGGGGAGATCAGCGGTGATCGGCGATTTCGCTAATCACAACGCAGGAAGAATGAGCGGTGCGCTGAAATAGCCAATCTCCCCCCTCGTGGGGGAGATGTCCGGCAGGACAGAGGGGGCGCTGTCCAGCCAACGTCTCTGGTGAGCTAACCGCCCAGCGCCTCGATCTTTGCGCGCAGCGCGGCAACCTCTTCTTCCAGCGCCCTCACGCGCTCTTCCAGATCCGAAGCATGCATCGCCGGCGCACTCCGCTGCGCCGACAACGCAGCAACATCCACAGGCCCGCTCAAGAGATGCACGTAGCGGTCCTCGCGCTGACCTGGTCCTCGCGCAATTTCCTGGATCAGTGGAGGCCGGCGGCCGATCAGCATGTCGAGCTCAGCACGCAGATCCTCGATCGAAGAAAACCGCGCCATGCGCTCGGCGCGCGCCAGGAGCTCATGCGCCGTCTGCGGTCCGCGCAACAGGAGTAAACCGAGCACGGCCGTCTGCGGCGTGGTCAGCGAGAAGCGCTGCGCCATCTGGTGCTCATAGCGCTCGACGCGCGAGCCGAACATCTGCCGCACCAGCCCCTTCTGCTCAAGCAGTTTCAGAGCCCGATGCACCTCCGTCTGCTCCAGCGCCATGACAGGCTCGCGCGCCGTCTTCTGATTGGCAGCGGCAAGTGCTGCGTTGAGCGTCAGCGGATAGACGTCCGGCGTCAGCTCCTTCTTCTCGATCAGGCAGCCGAGCACGCGGGCTTCGACGGGAGAGAGGGTTGGAAGGTCTTCGCTCATTGGGTTGGCTATCCTTTGAAGCTCGAGGGACAGCACCCCCCTCTGGCCTGCCGGCAATCTCCCCCGCAAGAGAGGAGATCGGCAGCTTCAGCGCCGTTCGTCCATTCTTGCAAGGTTGAAGATTAGCGAAAGCGGGAAAAACAGCCAATCTCCCCCCTTGCGGGGGAGATGTCCGGTAGGACAGAGGGGGTGTGAAGGATCACTATCGATGATGATTTCATCGGCAGCGGCCTTTGTTAAACCCTTCTCTCCACCATCATCTTCTTGATTTCCGCAATCGCCTTGGCCGGATTCAGTCCCTTCGGACAAGTCTGCGCGCAGTTCATAATGGTGTGGCAGCGATAGAGCCGGAACGGGTCTTCGAGATTGTCGAGCCGCTCGCCCTTGGCCTCGTCACGGCTGTCGATCAGCCAGCGATAGGCCTGCAGCAGCGTCGCCGGGCCGAGATAACGGTCGCCGTTCCACCAATAGCTGGGGCACGAGGTCGAGCAGCAGGCGCACAAGATGCACTCGTAGAGCCCGTCGAGCTTCTCGCGGTCCTCGTGGCTCTGCAGCCATTCCTTGGCCGGCTGCGGCGACACGGTCTTCAGCCAGGGCTGGATCGAGGCGTGCTGGGCGTAGAAATTGGTGAGGTCAGGGACCAGATCCTTGACCACCTGCATATGCGGCAGCGGATAGACTTTGACGGCGCCGGAAATGTCGTCACAGCCCTTGGTGCAGGCCAGCGTGTTGGAGCCGTCAATGTTCATGGCGCAGGAGCCGCAAATGCCTTCGCGGCAGGAGCGGCGCAAGGTCAGCGTCGGGTCGATCTTGTTCTTGATCCACAACAGCGCGTCGAGCACCATCGGCCCGCAATCGTCCATGTCGACGAAATAGGTGTCGATACGCGGGTTCTCGTCGTCGTCCGGCGACCAGCGGTAGATGCGATATTCGCGCAGGTTGGCGGCGCCCTCCGGCTTCGGCCAGGTCTTGCCTTGCTGGACCTTGGAGTTCTTGGGAAGCGTCAGTTCAACCATTACCTGCGGTCCTTTCGGATGACGAGCTTCAGCCCGGACCAGATTTCGTTGACGGCAGCGACCTTGACGTCGACCAGGTCGCGCTTCAGTGCCTCGGCGCGGACGACACCTTCGGTGACGTCGGTCGGCACTTTCGATGCCTTCTTCGGCCACGATACCCAGACCATGCCGTTGCGCTTGATCGCCGCTTCGACATCGCCGAGGCGATCCTCGATCTCGGCTCGCTGCCGGGTGAAGGCATGCACGGCGTCATATTTTTGCTTGCCCGAGATCGCTGCCCATTCCGCGAGCCGATCGACGCCGGCAAATGACACGGCCTCGGTCAGCGCATCGAGTTCCGGCGGCAGCGCGATGAAGGCGGCGATCATGCCGTCCTTCAGGCCGAGCTTGGCCGGAAGCGGCGTGCCAGAATATCCTGAGGCCGCCAGCGCCATGGTCAATACACCTTGGTCTTCAGCGTGATCTTTGAGCCGGTGAAAAGCGTGAGTTCAACCACTTTAGTTCAAAGCTCCATATATCTTCTTGGCCTCAACGGGCCAATCTCGATCCAATTCTTCCTCAAGAAACCCAAGATTCATTTCCTGGAATGATCCTTCATACGGTCGGCCTATCAGCATCAAATCGTCGGAAGCCCCCAAAACCCTAGGTCCCCAATTGTCCAAAAGCTGTCGGTCCAACTTCTTGCGGCCGACGTGGGCCACTAGGCCGTCCAAGAAAAACCGAAAAATAGGCACATCAGGAAATGCGCCGTTAAACATCGATCTCATCTGAATTGTTGATCTAAGCGGGGTTTGGTTCTGTGGCTGCCCTTTAGTCGTAAGAAGGAGCAAAGCCACTGGAAAATCCGCGATGTCGCCCTTTATGTCGCCTCGAACAATCTTCGTGAGCTTATTGCGGGACAAGACATCAAGCCGGATTTCGCCAAATCCCTTATGCTCAGTGAAGACTGCTCGCCAAAGCAGGCTGAGGAAGAAAAGACGCAGTGATTCTGAGTTTTGGCCCTTAACCCGGAGTAACTTCGTACCTAGGCCATCCCCCAGTGCAAACTGTTCAACTTTGTCATTTATGGGGAATGCTCTCCAGCAGATTCCTAACTTCAAAAGAATGGCAGCAGCATCGTTGTCATACTTTGCTAATATTTTTTCACCATCTGCTGTCACCAGCGCTTCATCATACCAGCCAGTGTACCGCAAAGAAGGACGCTTACCTCTTTCCCCCAGTTCAATCCTTGCGACTTTGTCGAGATTCTTGTCAACAAATGCGCGCGGCAGAAGGTGCGACTTCACGAAGCGCCCTCTTTTCCCCGTAAGTTTGCAGACTTTGTCGACCAAAGTATCCTCAATACACCCGCGCCTTCGGCGCGATCTTGGCGAGACTGATGCCGCCGTCCTTCTCGGCCAGCAGCGGCTCGGTGTGCACCGGACGGTAGCTCAGCGTCACCTTGCCGTCTTCGCTGAGCCGCGCCAGCGTATGCTTGCGCCAGACCTCGTCGTCGCGGGCCGAGAAGTCCTCCCGCGCGTGCGCGCCGCGGCTCTCCTTGCGCGCTTCGGCGCCGTAGACCGTGGTGATGGCGTTGGCCATCAAATTTTCCAGCTCCAGCGTCTCGACCAGGTCGGAGTTCCAGATCATCGAGCGGTCGAAGACCTTTATGTCCTTCAGTTCGGTCCAGATTTCCGAAATGCGCTTGCAGCCATTCTCCAGCGATTCCTGGGTGCGAAACACGGCGGCGTCTTCCTGCATCGCCTTCTGCATCTTCTCGCGCAGCACCGCCGTCGGCGTCGAACCATTGGCGTGGCGCAGCCGGTCGAAGCGGTCCATGATCTTTTCGACCGAGGCTTCGTTGGGCGAAGGGATAGCCGAATTGCGGTCGATGACCTGGCCGGCGCGGATCGCCGCGGCGCGGCCGAACACCACCAGATCGATCAGCGAGTTCGAGCCCAGCCGGTTGGCGCCGTGCACGGAGGCGCAGCCGGCTTCGCCCACCGCCATCAGCCCGGGCGACACCTGGTCGGGGTTTCCCAAGGTCGGGTTCAGCACCTCGCCCCAGTAATTGGTCGGCACGCCACCCATATTGTAGTGCACCGTCGGCAGCACCGGGATCGGCTCCTTGGTCAGGTCGACGCCGGCGAAGATCTTGGCCGATTCCGAAATGCCCGGCAGCCGTTCATGCAGCACCGCCGGATCGAGATGATCGAGATGCAGGAAGATGTGGTCCTTCTTCTTGCCGACGCCACGCCCTTCGCGGATTTCCAGCGTCATGCAACGCGAGACGACGTCGCGCGAGGCAAGGTCCTTGGCTGATGGCGCGTAGCGCTCCATGAAGCGCTCGCCTTCGGAATTGACGAGATAGCCGCCCTCGCCGCGCGCGCCCTCGGTGATCAGGCAGCCGGCGCCGTAGATGCCGGTCGGATGGAACTGCACGAACTCCATGTCCTGCAGCGGGAAGCCGGCGCGCGCGGCCATGCCGCCGCCGTCTCCGGTGCAGGTATGCGCCGACGTCGCCGAGAAATAGGCGCGGCCGTAGCCGCCGGTCGCCAGCACCACCATCTTGGCCGAGAAACGGTGGATGGTGCCGTCGTCGAGGTTCCAGGCGACGACGCCGGTGCAGGTGCCGTCCGGCTCCGTGATCAGGTCGAGTGCAAAATACTCGATGAAGAACTGCGCATTGTTCTTTAGCGACTGGCCGTAAAGCGTGTGCAGGATGGCATGGCCGGTGCGGTCGGCGGCGGCACAGGTGCGCTGCACCGGCGGGCCGTCGCCGTAATTCATCATGTGGCCGCCGAATGGCCGCTGATAAATCTTGCCCTCTTCGGTGCGCGAGAACGGCACGCCGTAGTGCTCGAGTTCGTAGACCGCGGCCGGTGCTTCGCGCACCAGATATTCCATGGCGTCGACATCGCCCAGCCAGTCCGACCCCTTGACGGTGTCGTACATGTGCCACTGCCAGGAATCGGGACCCATGTTGGACAGCGACGCGGCAATGCCGCCTTGCGCGGCCACCGTGTGCGAGCGGGTCGGGAACACTTTGGTGATGCAGGCGGTGCGCAGGCCCTGTTCGGCCATGCCGAGCGTGGCGCGCAGACCGGCGCCGCCGGCGCCGACGACCACAACATCGAATTTGTGGTCGACGAAAGTGTAAGCCGCATTGGCTGATTTCGCGTCCTTGGCCAACTCAGCCTCCAAATGCCAGCTTGAGCAGGGCGAAGATCGAGGTGACGCCGACCGCTATGGTGAAAAATGTGCTGAGCGCGATCGTCAGCAGTTTCAGGCCTTCGCTGATCACATAGTCCTCGATGATCACCTGCATGCCGAGCCGCATGTGGTAGAGCCCGGAAATGAGGAAAAGGATCATCACCAGCGCCACGAATGGATTGGCGAGTGCGGCGCGTACCTCAGCGTAGCCGTGGCCGTTGAGCGCGATCAGGAAGCCGACGAAGAACAGCGTCAGCGGAATGTTGGCGAGCGCCGTTAGCCGCTGGCGCCAGAAATGCTGTGTCCCTTCGTGGGAGGAGCCGAGACCGCGAACCCTGGCCATCGGCGTGCGCATGTCGTTGCTGTTCGTGCCGCTCATCACAAGGCTCCCCGCGCCATATAGCCGGCGACCCAGATCAGCAGCGTGAGCGCAACCGAGCCGGCGAGCGTCACCCAGGCGATCTTCGATGCGGTGTGTTTGTCCAGCCCGGCGCCGGTGTCCCAGACGAGGTGGCGCACGCCGCCCAGCATGTGGTGCATCAATGCCCAGGTGTAGCCGAACAGGATAAGCCGGCCGAGCCAGGTGCCGAAGGCCCAGTTGACCCAATCGAAGGCGCCTTGCGAACTCGCCGCCGCCATCAGCCACGCGGCGACCAGCAGCGTGCCGAAATACAGCGCGCCGCCGGTGATGCGATGAATGATCGACATCGTCATGGTGATTGGCGGGCGGTAGATCGTCAGGTGCGGCGAGAGCGGCCGTTCACGTCTGGCGGTTCGGGTGGCTGGTGATTTGCTCATGGCTGCCCCAGTTCGATGTCCGGAGCCGCGGAGGAAAGCGGCATTTACCGCCTCGATATATGACTTCAGACAGCCGGTTTCTAATGCTCTTTTTGCACCGCGTCAAAGCCAGAAAATCGTTTTGGAAACGTCATTTAGTCTGACAAAACGGCTGTCGATTGCTTCAATCGATTAGGCCACGGCCGAAAGCCGGCGCACCGTTCGCTGCAGTGCGAAAAAATCATCCGGCTGAGGCGCCTTGGGTGGGTTGAGATTCAGGTCAGGCCGAGTCGAGAAGTATGGCGTCCGGGAACCGGCCTACGCCGGCCGTAGCCTTCAAAGAGCTGAGTCACTTATGAGGGCTTCGGCCGGCGAAGGCCCTGAATATCAATACACCCAACTAGCGCTTGCAGGTCACCGGCGTCTTCCCGCCTTTCATCACCAGCGCCTCGCGTCCGTCGATCACGATTGCGTCATGAGCCGCGCCATACCGGCTGTTCTGGTTGGCAGGCGAGGCCGGCAGGTCTTCAGCGGTACCGTCGGGGCTGAGCACGTGCAGCGACGTGCCGAGATTCTCGATGGTGATCCTGCCGCCGCCGGCGCAATTGTAGGTCGCGGTGCGCGGTTGCGGCGCGGCCGTTTCGACAGCGATGGGGGCAGCGGTCACAGGCGCGCCGGGCGCCATCAAGACGGCGGGAGTTCCAGCGCTTGCGGCCTTCGGCGCGTTGTTCTGCGGCACACAGGCTGCGGCAGTCAGCAAGGGGATCGACAAAAGCGTCACCCGAAACGTCCGGCGTAACGCCATATGATGTCCTCCTGCGCGGCAAACTAGCCGCGATGTTCCGCCAAGATCAAGCTCACCCGGCGTCAGCGCAATTGCGTGCGTCGCTGGCCGATGGTGCGGCCAAGCATGGCCGAAAGATGACATCAGGGTTTTCCATCCCGTCGGATATTAACCATGTTTGACAAGAGATCGCCGCTGGATGCATCTGCCCTCTTAACAAAGGTTAATAAAAGGTTAATTTCCGATTCCGAACGGGTCCAAAGCAGAGAGGACACCATGCTTTCGAATTCAGGAAGAGCACGCCTTGCGGCGCTTGTGCTGGCGGCGGCCAGTCTCGGCTTCGCCGCTCCGGCAATGGCCTGGTCGCGCCATCATGACCGCGTCTACGCCGATTCCTTCGGCAATCTCGTCATCGACAGCGCCGCCGGCTACAAGCGCATCATCGTCGGCGAAGGCAAACTGGCCAGGAAATTGTCCGACTACACCAGCGCCGGCCAGCCGGAAGCAGAACCCGAAGTCCTTTATGAAAATGAGGCAGACCACGTCTCCAGACGTGGCTGCTATCAGCCCCCGGTGTTCGTGAAGGGCCGCTCCTATATGTACGGTCTCGCCGACGGCGAGATGCCCAACCTCAGCCCTTGCCGCTAGACCAATCGGTTTGGCCGGCCTTTGTGGCCGGCTGCCGCACAACGGTTAGCCCGGTCGAGACTCGGACGCAGTTGCGGCCTGAGCCCTTGGCCAGGTAGAGAGCATCGTCGGCGCGCCGCAAAAGGTCGGAGAAATATTCCCCCGCATGAAGTTCGGCGACGCCGAAGCTGGCGCTGCAGCGGTGGTCCGCCGGCAGGCCCTCGATCGGCAAGGCGCCGAAGGCGCTGCGCGTGCCCTCCGCGAACAGCCTTGCAGCGGCAAGATTGGTGCCCGGCAAGATGATGGCAAACTCCTCGCCGCCGATGCGGCCGGCGACATGATGGTCGGCCGCCGCATCGCGCAGGAACCCCGCAAAGGTTTCGATGACGCGGTCGCCGGAGGCATGGCCAAAACTGTCGTTGATGCCCTTGAAATGATCGAGGTCGGCAATGACCAGCGCCACCGGAACACCCTGGCGCACCGCGTCGCGCAGCGCCAGCTTGGCATGGCGCTCGAAGCCGCCGCGGTTGAGCAGCTGTGAGAGCATGTCGGTTTCCGACCTGGACGTCGCCTCGGCCAGTACGTCGCGAACCAGCACGGCCAATGTCAAAAGTGCCAGCGCCAGCGCGAACACGGTTCCGAGCGACTGCGAGACCAGGGCGTAGCTGCTCTGCAGATAGGACTGCGGATTGGCGCCCCAGCCGCCCAGAGCGCCGGCAATAAATGGCTTTGAAGCGAACTGCACCGCACTGGCAGCCAGAACGGCCATCAGAGTGATGTCTAGCCAGCCGCGTCTTTGCCTGGACGACCAGACGATGGCCAAACCAACGAATTGCATGGCGGCATAGGGAAGCTGGTAGGCCATCATGCGGGCAAGCGATTGCCGCGGCAGGTCCTGCACGAAATAGACGGCGACAGTGGCGATGACCAGGAAGACCAGCATTGCCGCCCAGGGCGGCGTTACACCGTATTTGCGGGCGAGCCCGCCATTGAAAGCAATGGTGGCGCCGAGGAAAACAGCAAAGGCGGCGACAACTGGTGGCCGCGCATCGGCGAAGGCCGGGATGCTGATCTCAATGACACAATAGACTATGCCCAGGGCATAGCCGAACGCCAGCCAGCGTGCCGCCGCACGTCCGACGCCGTGAACGGCGATCGTCATGAACGCCGCGGCCAGCAGGCCGGCAACGCACATGTTGATGACCAGAATGAAGTCTGCGCTGCTCATGGCCCCTTTTCGCGCCCGACCTCTTTCGCGCTTTGGCCAACAGCAAACCATCGACGGGCGAAAAAGACGTTAACGCCAGGCTGCATGGAAGCGACGTGCGTCCCATCTGGACGCGCAGGCGATCAGCCGAGACTGCCAGTATCGGGAATGAACACCTTTTCGGCTCGCTCGTAGGACAGCCGCACGCTGTCGCGGCCGTTCTTCTTGGCCTTGTAGAGCGCCTCGTCGGCGCGCCGCATCAGCGGCTCCAACCCTTCGTCGCCGGTGCGCGCCGCGACGCCGAAGCTCGCGGTAACCCTGGTGCCGGGCGGCAATCCGTCGACGCTGCCGGCCGAATAGTGCGTGCGCACGGCCTCGGCAAACAGCCGCGCCGTGGCAAGATCGCTCAATGACAAAAGCACGGCGAATTCCTCGCCGCCGATGCGCCCGGCAACGGCGCGCGCGCCGGCGGCGGCACGAAGCTTGGCGGCGAAGTCAGCGATCACCTGGTCGCCCGCGGCATGTCCATACCGGTCGTTGAGCGCCTTGAAGTGATCGAGATCGGCCAGCACCAGTGCGACCGGCACCTTGGCGGCGGCGCAGTGTTGCAGCACCAGCAAGGCGCGCTCCTCAAAACCCCTGCGATTGAACAACCCGGACAGCGGGTCCGTATGCGTCTCGGTCTTCAGCGCCTTCATCACATCAAGTGCGGCGGCCGAGAACAGGCAGAGCGCGATCAGCAGCGACAGCAGCGCATGCGTCAGCAGCGCCGTCGTCCAGTAGGACGAGCCGTAGAACCCGTCATAACTGGTGAAAGGCCC
The DNA here is from genome assembly GCF_053714315.1 of Mesorhizobium sp. PL10. Classification (NCBI taxonomy): domain Bacteria; kingdom Pseudomonadati; phylum Pseudomonadota; class Alphaproteobacteria; order Hyphomicrobiales; family Phyllobacteriaceae; genus Mesorhizobium; species Mesorhizobium sp. PL10. The sequence continues at coordinate 41,786 of NZ_JBSKBR010000008.1, forward strand.
GTGCGAGATGACGACGAGCAGCGTCCGGCCGATGAAGTTCAGCCCCGACAGCAACGACAGCACGAACAGGATTTTTTCGGTCGGGCCGTTGTTGCGCACGGCGCGCAGCTCGGCGGCGACCAGCAGGCTGAGGCCGCCAAAACCGAAATTGATGGCCAGGATGCGCCAGGTGAGGTCCGGCTGCACGAACAGATACCAGCAGAACGCGGCCAGCCCGCCGCCGGCCAAGATGCCGATCGCGACATAGGGCACGCGCCTGCCATAGCGCGAGATGATTGCGCCGACGAGGCAGCAGGCGGCGAAAGTGAAGCAGAGGTTGGAGACAAGCTTGGTCAGCACCATGCCGACGGGCAGGGTAAAATACTGCAGCAGGAAGCCGGGCGCGGACGCGCAATAGCTCGCGCCGAGCACCGCCAGATAGGGCCGGTGACGCTGATAGAACCACAGCACGAGGAACGCCGCGCCGAGCGCCAGCGCGATCGTCGGATTGAGCAGCGCAATGAACAGACCGGTGTCCAAAGGACGGTGACTTCCCCGCTTGACGTCGGGGAAGACCTTAGAAGGCAAGCCCCAACAAGCGGTTAAGCCAGAGCGAATATGCGGGCAGAGCGGATGAAAAAAGACCCCGCAACCGCGATGCGATCCGGGGCCTGATATGGATGATGACCTGCGCGCCGGAAGCTATCTCCAGTCGCGGATGTCGACGAAATGCCCGGCGATCGCCGCCGCGGCCGCCATTGCCGGCGAGACCAGATGGGTGCGGCCCTTGAAGCCCTGCCGGCCCTCGAAATTGCGGTTCGAGGTCGAGGCGCAGCGTTCATGCGGCTTCAGCCGATCGTCGTTCATGGCCAGGCACATCGAACAGCCCGGCTCGCGCCAGTCAAAACCAGCGGCGATGAAGATCTTGTCGAGACCTTCGGCTTCCGCCTGTTCCTTGACCAGGCCCGAACCCGGCACGATCATGGCATCGACATGCGCACTGACCGTCTTGCCTTCGACCACCTTGGCGACGGCGCGCAGATCCTCGATGCGGCCATTGGTGCATGAGCCGATGAAGACCCGGTCGAGCGTGATGTCGGTGATCTTTGTTCCCGGCGTCAGACCCATATAGTCGAGCGCGCGGATCTTTGAGGTGCGCTTGTTCTCGTCGGTGATCTCTTCCGGATTGGGAACGACGCCCTGCACCGAAACCACGTCCTCGGGCGACGAGCCCCAGGAGACGATCGGCGGCAGCTTGGCCGCGTCGAGCACGATCACCTTGTCGAAATGCGCCCCTTCGTCGGACTGCAGCGTCTTCCAGTATTCGAGCGCCGCATCCCAGGCAGCGCCTTTCGGCGCGCGCGGCTTGTCCTTGACATAGGCGAAGGTTGTTTCGTCGGCCGCGATCAGACCGGCGCGGGCGCCGCCCTCGATCGACATGTTGCAGATCGTCATGCGGCCTTCCATCGACAGTGCGCGGATCGCCTCGCCGGCATATTCGATGACATAGCCGGTGCCGCCGGCGGTGCCGATCTCGCCGATGATGGCGAGGATGATGTCCTTGGCGGTGACGCCTTCCGGCAACTGGCCGTCGACGCGCACCAGCATGTTCTTGGCCTTGCGCTGGATCAGCGTCTGCGTTGCCAGCACATGCTCGACTTCCGACGTGCCGATGCCGTGCGCCAGCGCGCCGAAAGCGCCATGCGTCGAGGTGTGGCTGTCACCGCAGACGATGGTCATGCCCGGCAACGTAAAGCCCTGCTCCGGCCCGATGATGTGGACGATGCCCTGGCGGATATCGTTTTCTGAATAATACTCGACACCGAAATCCTTGGCATTCTTGGCCAGCGCCTCGACCTGGATGCGGCTTTCCTCGTTCTTGATGCCGAACTTGCGCTCGGGGGAGGTCGAGACATTGTGATCGACAACGGCCAGTGTCTTTTCGGGATGCCGGACTTTTCGGCCGCTCATGCGCAGCCCTTCGAAGGCCTGCGGGCTGGTCACTTCATGGACGAGGTGGCGGTCGATGTAGAGCAGGCAGGTGCCGTCGTCCTGGCGATCGACGACATGGTCGTCGAATATCTTGTCGTAGAGGGTGCGCGGTGCGCTCATGTGCGTAAATCCGTCGATTTGAAATAGGGGAAGGGCAGACGCGCCGGAGGCCTTCGGCCCGGCGAAAGCGGCCTAGCTAAGTCGGCTGGTGGGCGCGCCGGAAACGCGCGCGGAGAAGCGCGACGGCAGGCGTTTCCTGTCCTGCAGCACGAACCCCTTGTAGGCCGGATCGCCAAAAAGCTCTTCCATGGCGTGGCTCATACCAATGTTTTGGGTTTTCGGCAATTGCGTGCCTTCGCGGAACCTGGTTCCTCGCTCACGAAATGGGGAGATTACCGTCTGTCCGTCTTGAATTCGAACAGCTCAATGACGTTGCCCGATGGATCTTCAAGCAGGATAGCCCGGCCCGCACCGCCATCGCTGATGTTCCCTCGGAATGTCACGCCGGCCGCGCGCAGCCGGTTCATCAGGTCATCCAACGCCTTGGTTACGACCATGAACCTGTTCCACCCGCCTGGCTTCGGATTACCTCCGGCCTGACCACCGCTTCCCGCACCTGGAGCGCTGAGATACAGGGTAAGGTCGTCGCGAAGCAGCGCTGCGAACTTGCCAGGATTGTGCATTTCGACCTTGAATTCGAGATTATCCCGGTAAAATTCCACAGCCTTGTCTACGTCGGCAACGATATAACGGACGGACGCCATTCAAACCGTCTCCTCTCGTGAGGAATTACTGGGGCCGCGCCATAGCCGCTTTCGCCGGGCGCAGCCCACGCTTCCGGAACGCACCGACTTGCACATAGTTCCGACCACTGGCGCTTGATGCAGAAGATTAGCCATCACTGCGCTACAGGATTTCGAACACGAAGGTCTTCACCAGCGCGTCCGGCTCGGCGATGGCGTAGCAGCGGAACCACGGGCTCTGCTCGACCGGGCGCCATTTGCCCGCCTGCTCCAGTTCGTCGAACACGGCCTGAAACCCGCCGCTCTCAAAAACCTGATCTCGCACGGTGAAGATGGCGTGGCCGCCCTTTCGGGTGATGCGGACAAGCTCGTGCAGGCCGGACGCCGGCGCATGGCTGATGGTGAACACGCCGGTCGAGAAGAAACCGCGAAAGTGTCCGTCCGGCCAGGGCAGCGGGCCGCCGAGCATCGCCTTTTTCAAATCGCTGTAGGCATTGCGGCTGCCGGCGATCTTGAGCATGTCGTCGGAGAGGTCGAGTCCGGCGATCTCGCCGTAACCCAGCGCCTTCAGCGACGGCCCCGACAGGCCGGTGCCGCAGCCGGCATCGAGCAGCGGTCCTTCGCCCACCGGCACATGGCGCGCCACCCAGGCGGTGATCAGGAACGGCAGCAGATAACCGAGCGAGGCGGTCTCGCTGTCATAGGTCGCTGCCCAGTCGGCATAAGCCCTGGCCAGCCCTTCCGGTGTGTCGGCCGAATAGACCGAGTCCAGCGCCGCATTGGCCTTGTCGACGATCATCGCTTGTCCTCCGGAACGATCTTTTCTCGATCGTAGCCGTGTCCGCGCCGGACTTCTATTCCCCGTGCTGCCGACGCAGCCGCTGCTCCAGCGCCCTGAGCGCCAGCGACAGGCCGACGGTCAGGATGAGATAGATATAGGCGACGATCGAATAGGTCTCGAAGAAGCGGAACGAGCCGGCGGCGTAGATCTTGCCCATCTGCGTGATGTCGGCGACGCCGAGCACCGAGACCAGCGAGGAATCCTTGACCATGGCGACGAAGTCGTTGCCGAGCGGCGGCAAAATGGTGCGGATGGCCTGCGGAAACACGATCAGCCGGAAACGCTGCGTGCGCGAAAGCCCAAGTGCCTTGGCCGCTTCGATCTGGCCTTTCTCGACCGACTGGATGCCGGCGCGAAAGACCTCCGAGATGAAAGCGGAGTAACCGATGGTCAGCGCCATGATGGCCCGCCACAGCAGCGAGACGTCGCGCACCAGCAGTTCGCCGAGATAGCCGGCGCTCTGCAGCGGCGCGGTCAGCGCGTTCCATGCAGCGACGAAGGCCGGCGCACCGGCAAAGGCGATCCAGAACAACAGCACCAGGATCGGCACGCCGCGAATGATCTCGACATAGAAGCGGGCGATTTGCCTGAGCAAACGGGATCCCGACAATCCCATCAAGGCAATGCCGAGCCCGATGGCTGAGGCGAGAGCGAAGGCGACCACGGTGACAAAAACGGTGACGCCGATGCCCTTGGCGACGGTGCCGAACACCTGGGCGTAGAGATCGCTGGTGGTGATGAACAGTGCGGCCAAGACGGCAAGCACGATCGCGGCAGCAAGCCACCAGGGGAAGTCGGATTTGGGAGAGGCGGGCGCGGCCATTAACAGGCAACGCCGGTGAACAGCCCCCGTCGCATGAACTGCCAATCTCCCCCCTTGCGGGGGAGATGTCCGGCAGGACAGAGGGGGGTGCTGTCCGTCCGGCCTGTCAGCGGGTCAAATCCACGACTCTTGCCCGAATTCTCTTCTGAAAAGCTCAAAACAAAAGGGAGGCGTTCCTTCACACCCCCCTCTGCCCTGCCGGGCATCTCCCCCGCAAGGGGGGAGGTTGTCAGCTTCGCCAACCACGCCGGTTCATCCACGTTTGCGATTAGCGAAAGCCGTTGCGCCAAGACGGGCCTACTGCCCCATCTTGTAATCAAGAAACCACTTCTTGTTCAGCGCATCGAGCGTGCCGTCGGCCTTGAGCGCGGCGATGGCTGCGTTGACCGGCTTCACCAGATCGGACCCCTTCGGGAAGATGAAGCCGAAATCCTCGGTGCCGAGCGGGCCGCCGATCAGCTTGAGCTTGCCCTCGGAAGCATCGACATAGCCTTTGCCGGCCGTGCCGTCGGTCAGCACGACATCGACGTCGCCGGATTTCAGCGCCTGCACCGTAGCGCCGAAGGTTTCGAACAGCTTGATGCGCGGGTTCTGCTCATTGCCGTCGAGCACGCTGTAGACGGCGGTGTAGAACGGCGTGGTGCCGGCCTGCGCGCCGATCAGCCCGTCCTTGAAGGCGCCGAAGGTCTTGGCGTCGGTAAAGCGGCTTTCATCGCCGCGCACCAGCATGAACTGCTCCGAACGCATATAGGGATCGGAGAAATCGACCTTCTCCTTGCGGTCGTCCTTAATGGTGATGCCGGTCATGCCGATGTTGTACTGGTTGTCGGAAACCGCCTGGATCATCGCGTCCCAGGAGGTGTTCTGGTACTCGACCTTGAAGTTCAGCCGCTTGGCGATCTCGTCCATCGCGTCATATTCCCAGCCGATCTGCTTGCCCGTCTTGGCGTCGATGAACTGCAGCGGCGGATAGGCGTTTTCCGTCACCACCACCACTTGTCTGCCGCCGAGGTCGGGCAGCGCGTCGGCCGCCCAGGCGGCGACGGGTGCGAGAAGACAGGCCGCAATCGCAGCCAGCAGCAGTTTCGATTTGGTCATGACACACTCCAGGGTGAGAAGCCCGTATGCAGCCGGGCTAACATGAAGATCCCGGCGCGACTTTAGCCGTCCGCAGACGGCTTGCAAGCCGGTCCGGTGCTTAAGGCAGGTTGAAAGCGGGATTTCAATGCCCCGAGCCGCCGCGGTTTAGAACGCCTTGTGGTCGGCATTTATTCCGTGATCCCGCGACGGCAAACCAGGCCGCTTCCGGACACGAGGGAAACCGTCAAATGACGGGTCAGGATGTTGACGTCGCGTCACGCAACTTGGTGACAAACCCGGTCAAGGTCCGGTGCAGCGACTTCAGCTCGTCGACCTCGAGCGGCATGGCGCAGGCAAGGCCTGCGGACACATCCTTGATGCGGGCGCGCAGCGCTTGGCCTTGTGCCGTGGGTTCGACCAGCACGCGACGCTCGTCGGCCGGATCGCGCCGGCGGGTGACCAGGCCACCCACCTCGAGCCGCTTGAGCAGCGGCGTCAGCGTCGCCGAATCGAGCCCCAGCGCCTCGCCGAGCTCGCCGACCGTGCTCGGCGCATGCTGCCACAGCGCCAGCATCGCCAGATATTGCGGATAGGTCAGGCCGGGCGGGTCGAGCAGCGGCCGGTAGAGCTTGGTCATCAGCCCGCTCGCCGAATAGAGCGCAAAGCAGAGCTGCTGGTCGAGGCGCGGAACAGCGATCGTCCCGGCGGTGTCCGCCGGGACGTCGCTAGCTCTGGTTTCGGTCTTCGTCGTCATGCTGCCTTTGCCGGAAGCGCCACAGTCGAAAGCGCCACCTCGACATTGCCCTTGATCGCATTGGAATACGGGCAAATCTGATGCGCCGCCGATACAAGCGCTTCCGCCTCTGCCTGATCAAGGCCTTTCGTCTCCGCGGCGAGCGCGACACCGAGTTTGAAGCCTTCGCCATGGGGAAGCAGGCTGACGGTGGAGGTCACCGACGCATCGGTCAGCGGCAGCTTCTGCTTGCGCGCAACGAAGCGGATGGCGCTTTCGAAGCAGGCGGCATAGCCGACCGCGAACAGCTGCTCGGGATTGGTGGCGCCACCCGATCCACCCAGTTCCCTGGGCAAAGCGAGGTCGACCTTGAGCAGGCCGTCGCTGGTCTCGCCGTGGCCGGCGCGACCACCGGTGACGTGAGCCTGAGTCGTGTAGAGTGCCATGTCGTATCTCCAATTTGCTTGTGCACGAAACGAAAAAAGGCGGCCGAAGCCGCCTTTCAAATCCTTGGTCGAGATCTTACTCGGCCGGGGTCGCTTCCGCGGCGGCCTTGGCTGCCGCTTCAGCCTCGTCGGCGGCCTTCTTCTCGGCGGCTTCCTTGGCGGCCGTCTCGGCTGCCAGCGCCTGGGCGGCGGCCACCTTCTCGGCCTCAATGCGGGCCTTCTCGGCGTTCAGCGCGTCGCGCTCCTCATCGTTCAGCTTGCGGGCGCGCACGCCGGTGTTTTCCGAAATACGGGCCGACTTGCCGCGACGGTCGCGCAAATAATAGAGCTTGGCGCGGCGCACCTTGCCGCGGCGGACGATCTCGACGCCTTCGACCATCGGCGAGAAGACCGGGAACACGCGCTCGACGCCTTCGCCATAGGAGATCTTGCGGACGGTGAAGTTTTCCTGGAAGCCGGCGCCCGAGCGGGCGATGACGACGCCTTCATAGGCCTGGACGCGGGTGCGGGTGCCCTCAGTCACGCGGACCTGGACGCGCACGGTGTCGCCGGGCTGGAACTCGGGAAGCTTGCGCTTGGCTTCGATCTTGGCAGCCTGTTCGGCCTCGAGCTGACGGATGATATCCATGTCAGTAATCCACTTCTTGTTCTTCCGACAGTCAGAGCGTCCGACACTCGCCTTGCAGTTCCATTGACCGCTCGGCTATGCCCTTTGTCTCCGAGACATCTGTCTTCGAAACATTGGGCAGGGGCGACTACACCGTCATTGTTGACGGGCCCGGCAGATTTTTCTTCCGGTTCGGGCGGGCACATACAGCTATTTCGCTCACTTGTCACGCCTTGGCCCTGTCTTTTTTGGCCGCATGCCACCACGCAATCGTCCAGTACGGGGTTGCGCCGACCCTTCAAGCTTCCTAAAGCCGCGCGAAGCATTGTTTCCCGGCGCCGTTCTCATGACAATTTTCGACATGTCCGTTCTCGACGCAGTCCTGCTGTTTGCGGCAGGCTTTCTATCTGGCGCATGCAATGCGGTCGCCGGCGGCGGCACCTTCATCACTTTCGGCGCCATGAGCCTGGTCGGCGTGCCACCGATCGTCGCCAACGCCACCTCCTCGGTAACGCAGTTCCCTGGCTACATCACCTCGACGCTCGCCTACTGGACCGACATCAAGCATTTCTGGCGCGGCGCGCTGCTGCTTTGCCTGATCTCGGCGGCCGGCGCGCTGGCGGGCGCCTTCATCCTTCTGGCGCTGTCCAACCCGTCTTTCAGGCTCATGGTGCCGTGGCTGCTGCTCGCCGCCACCGCACTATTCGCCGCCGGGCCGTGGCTGAAGCCGGCGCCCAAACCGGGGCACGAGGCCTCGGTTGGCTCGCTCGCCGGATCGCTGGCGCAGTTCCTCACCGCCGTCTACGGCGGCTTCTTCGGCGCCGGCATGGGCGTGATGATGCTGGCGACGCTCGGCCTGACCCAGGCCGGCGACTACCACCGGCTGAACGCGCTGAAGAACATGCTGGCCGTGGTCATCGCGGCGGTGGCGATCATCGTCTTCGTCTCCGGCGGCGTCGTCGCCTGGCCGCAGGCGATCGTCATGATCCCCGCAGGCGCCCTCGGCGGCTATGCCGGCGTCTGGATCGCCAAGCGCGTGCCGCAAAACGCGGTGCGCGGCTTCGTCATCGCCGTCGGCCTGTTCCTGGCGTTTTACTACTTCACCAAGGGCTGAGGCGAAGCGCCCAACAAATCCGGCCGCCGCTCCCTGGTCAGCTTCTCGGACTCCGCGCGCCGCCATGCGGCGATCTTCTTGTGATTGCCGGACACCAGCACGTCGGGGATCGGCCGGCCCTCAAATTCCTGCGGCCGGGTGTAGTGCGGATGTTCGAGCAGGCCGTTTTCAAAGCTTTCTTCCTCGCCCGACACCGCATTGCCCATGACGCCCGGCAGCAGCCGCACCACGGCGTCGAGCAGCACCAGTGCTGCCGGCTCGCCGCCGGAGAGGATGAAGTCGCCGATGGAAACCTCTTCCAGTCCCCGCGCCTCGATCAATCGCTGGTCGACGCCTTCGAAGCGGCCGCAGACGATGACGGCGCCCGGCCCAGCGGCAAGCTCGCGGATACGCGCCTGCGTCAGCGGTTTGCCACGCGGGCTCATCAGGAGTTTTGGCCGCGGATCGCCAGTCGGCGACGTGTGGTCGATCGCCTTGGCCAGCACGTCGGCGCGCATGACCATGCCGGCGCCGCCACCGGCCGGGGTGTCGTCGACGGTGCGGTGTTTGTCCTCGGCGAAGTCGCGGATCTGGATCGTTTCCAGCGACCAGGTCCCCGCCTCCAGCGCTCGCCCGGCCAGCGACAGGCCAAGCCCGCCCGGAAACATCTCGGGATAGAGCGTCAGCACCGAAGCCTTGAAGGTCACCGGTTGCCCCCGGCGTCGCGCGGTCCGCGTGGCCTGCCTTTGGGATTGAACTCTTCGTCGCGCGGGCCGCCACCATCCTCGTCCTCAAGCAGCCCGGCCGCAGCCGGGTCGACGCGGACATAACCTTCGGCGACCGCCACCTGCGGCACGGCAGCCTGGGTGAACGGGATCAATACGCCTTTGCGCCCGCCGAGCGTGACGTCGAGAATATCGCCGCCGCCGAAATTGTGCACGGCGACCACCTTGCCCAGCACCGCACCCGTTTCGTCCCGCACCTCGAGGCCGACGAGATCGGCGTGGTAGAATTCATCCTCCTCACCATCGTCGGGCAGCATCGAGCGGTCGACGAACAGTTCCGTGCCGGCCAGCGCCTCGGCGGCGTTGCGGTCGGCAATGCCCTTGAAACGCACCACGACAACAGTGTTGGCGGGCCTTATGTCGATGATCTGGAAGGCGCGGCCGTCCTTGGCGTAGAGCGGCCCGTAGTCAGCCAGGGCCAGCGGCTCCCCGGTGAAGGTTTTGACCCTGAGCTCGCCCTTGATACCATGGGCGGCGCCGATCACGGCCATCTGGACGGGGTTCTGGGGCTTCGACATGGTTGACATCCTTTGCCTTGCTCTAGCGCCGCCCCGGCGTCATTTCAATGATCGCTCGGTTGTCATTTCCAGTTGCCATCTCAATGACGGGCTCTTCACCGCTTCCTAACCTCGCCGTCGCAGGATGGCGGCCTGATGCGCAAAGGCGTAGGATCCGAACCCTGATGCAGGAATTCCTTATTCCGGCAAAACCCGACCTCCAGGCGGCGCGCGAGAGCTGGCTGAAGATGCTGACGCGCGAGCGCAGGCTGTCGCCGGCGACGGTCGAAGCCTATGAGCGCGATACCAGACAGTTCCTGAATTTCCTGACCGGACATTGCGGAGGTTCGCCGGGCATTTCCGACATCGCCACGCTGCGTCCCGCCGACCTGCGCGGCTTTCTCGCCGCGCGGCGCAACGCCGGCGCCGGCGCTCGTACGCTCGGACGGGGTCTTGCCGGCATTCGCTCGCTGTTGCGCTTCCTCGAGCGGCGCGGCCTCGCAAACGCCGCCGGTGCGGCAGCGCTGCGCGCGCCGCGCCAGCCGAAATCGCTGCCCAAGCCGCTGACCGCCAGCGACGCCAAACATGTCGTCTCGGTGGAAGGCCAATTGGCGGAGGAGCCCTGGATCGCCGCCCGCAATGCCGCCGTGCTGACGCTGCTCTACGGTTCGGGCCTGCGTATTTCCGAGGCGCTTGGCCTCAGCGCCGCCGACCTGGCGTCGGAAACCGACACTGTGCTGCGCGTCACCGGCAAGGGCGGCAAGACCCGGCTGGTGCCGGTGCTGCCGGTGGCACTCAGGGCCATCGCCGAATACCGCAAACTGTGCCCCTATCATCTCGATCCCAAGGGCTTGCTGTTTCGCGGCGCCCGCGGCGGCCCGCTCAATCCGGCCATCGTCCAGCGCGACATGGCCAAACTGCGCTCGGCGCTCAACCTGCCGGATACCGCGACGCCGCATGCCTTGCGCCACTCCTTCGCCACGCATCTGCTCGGCCGTGGCGGCGATTTGCGCACCATCCAGGAACTGCTCGGCCATGCCAGCCTGTCGACGACGCAGGTCTACACCGGCGTCGACACCGCAAGGCTGCTCGAAATCTATGAGTCCGCGCATCCAAGGGCGTGAACTCTTCAATTTCGCCATGCTGGTTAACCGTTTAGCCGCTTTTCGGTCCTAGAAAGGCGATCATGAAACGCGCCATTGCCATCGCCGACCGCGCGGCCCTCGTGTCGCTGAAGCTGCTTGCCGCGCTCAACGCGCTGTTTTTCCTGTCTTTCCTCGTCGTGCTGCTGCTTGCCATGGGCAAAGCCCATGCCGAAGCCCCGGTCTGCACCGGCGCCGATCTGTTGGCGGCCCTGCAGAAAGACGACCCCGCCACCTATGCCAGGATCGAGACGGAAGCGGCGGCGACGCCGAACGGCAAGGGCCTGTTGTGGAAGCTGGAAAAATCAGGCGAAGAGCCATCCTTCCTGTTCGGCACCATGCACATGACCGACCCGCGCGTCACCACGCTGCCGCCGGCGGCCAAGCGAGCCTATGACGCCGCCAGCATCATCATCATCGAGACCACCGACGTGCTCGACAAGCAGAAGATGATGGAGGCCATGCTCAAGGAACCCGAGTTGATGATGTTCACCGACAGCACGACGCTGCCATCGCTGCTGTCGCCGGAGGATGCGGCGGTGGTGAACAAGGGGCTCGATGCACGCGGCATTCCGCCCGCGACCGTCTCTAAGATGAAGCCGTGGCTGCTGTCGGCCATGGTCGCGCTGCCGGTCTGCGAGGTCGCACGCCAGGCCGGCGGCGCTCCGGTCCTCGACGTCAAACTGGCTGAGGACGCCAAGGCTAATGGCAAGCCGGTGGAGGGGTTGGAGACCGCCGCCGGCCAACTCCGTGCCATGGCTTCGCTGCCGCTCGCCTTTCACATCAAGGGGCTGGTCGAGACCCTGAAGCTTGGCGACAAGATAAACGACATCAACGAAACCATGATCGTGCTCTACCAGCGCGGCGACACCGGCACATTCTGGCCGCTTCTGCGTTCAATGTCCCCAGGCGCAGAGGATGACGCCGCGGGGTACGCCGCCTTCGATCAGGCCATGATCACCGACCGCAACAAGGTGATGGTCGACCATGCCCAGCCGATCCTGGCCAAGGGCAACGCCTTCATGGCGGTCGGCGCCCTGCATCTTCCCGGCCCCGAAGGCCTGGTCGAGGATTTTCGCAAAGCGGGCTATACGGTCACCGAAGTCGACTGAGCCGCACTCTCACCCTGTGCCGAATCACGCAAGGTCCCGGCTCTGTTGGGGACAGCAACTGATTCGCAAGGCGGAGGCGGTTGGCCCTATTTTTGGCCGAAAAGGCCAGCTAAGCTCGTTTCTACCCATTCGTGATTGATTTTGCGGGGGAAATACAGGCCACCGAGCGGTTGGGAATCAGAATTATCCTGCGTTCGGCGATTTCCAGGCCTAGTATGAAACCCGTTCAACGGTTGCGCGTTGATGGGTGTTGTTTGATGCTTTTCATCCACGGAGGACACTTTTATGGCGAACCCTAACGACCCAGGCCCAACGCCCAGATCGGGCGGTGGCAGCGGCTGGCTCATTGCGCTTGTCGTAGTTATCCTGGCCATTGTCGCGTACTATGTTTTCGGACGAAGCGGCGAGCATCCGGCACCCGCCGAGCCGCCGGCAGCCAGCACACCGGCGCCCGCGCCTGCACCGGCTGAGCCGATGAAGCCCGCCGAACCGGCGCCAGCACCTGCGCCTGAGCCAGCACCTGCGCCTGCGCCTGAGCCCGCTCCGGCACCAGCCCCGGCTCCCGCGCCTGCTCCGGCACCGGCCCAGTAATCAGGCCACTGATTTCAACGACGAACGGCCCGCTGCAAAGCGGGCCGTTTGTTTTGGGCACCACGGGAAAGGCCTATTGGAAACTCGCTCCGGTGAGTCAGCTGGCGTGGCTTTCGAGAACCGGAGCGGAACGGACATTCAAGTCCGTGAGCACCGGAAGCGCAGAAAGTCGCGCCAGATGGCCTCCGGAGTAGAGTTTATGATGGGCCTTTCAGATATGGATCGGCTTGAAGAATGTTGCCAGCGCCGCTTCCTTGACCGCTTCCGACATGGTCGGGTGCGCGTGGCAGGTGCGGGCGAGATCTTCCGACGAGCCGCCGAACTCCATCAGCACCGCCGCTTCGTGGATCATCTCGCCGGCGCCGAAGCCGACAATGTGGACGCCGAGGACGCGGTCGCTGGCCTTGTCGGCGAGGATTTTCACAAAACCGTCCGTATGCAACATGGCGCGTGCGCGGCCGTTGGCGGTGAACGGGAATTTGCCGATCTTGTAGTCGATGCCGGCCTTCTTCAGCTCCTCCTCGGTCTTGCCGACCGAGGCGATTTCCGGGCTGGTGTAGACGACGCTCGGGATGACGTCGTAGTTCACATGGCCGGCCTGGCCGGCAATGGTCTCGGCCACCGCCACGCCTTCATCCTCGGCCTTGTGCGCCAGCATCGGCCCGGCAATGACATCGCCGATGGCATAGATGCCGGCGACGTTGGTCCTGAGATGGCCGTCGGTCTTGACCCGGCCGCGCTCATCGACCTCGACGCCAGCCTCCTTCAGCCCGAGACTGTCGGAATAGGCGCGGCGTCCGGTCGAGATCAGCACCGCGTCGGCCTCGATGGTCTCGGCCGCTCCGCCCTTGACCGGCTCGAAGGTAACCGTGGTGCCCTTCTTGGCCTTGGTGACGCCTGTCACCTTGGCGCCGAGCTTGAACTCGAACCCCTGCTTGGACAGCAGGCGCTGGAACTGCTTGGAAACCTCGCCGTCCATGCCGCCCAGGATGGTGTCAAGGAACTCAACCACCGTGACCTTGGCGCCGAGCCGCGCCCATACCGAGCCGAGCTCCAGTCCGATGACGCCGCCGCCGACTACCACCAGATGGCCAGGCACTTTCTCCAGCGACAGCGCGCCGGTCGACGACAGGATCACCTTCTCGTCGATGTCGACCTTGACGCCGGGAATGCCGGCGACATCGGAGCCGGTGGCAATGACGATGTTCTTGGTCTCGATCTCCTCGACCTTGCCGTCCTCGGCCGTCACCGACACCTTGCCGGCGGCGACCACCTTGCCGGTGCCGCGAAAGCTATCGATCTTGTTCTTCTTGAACAGGAAGGCGACGCCGTTGACGTTGGCCGATACGGTCGCATCCTTGTGCGCCATCATCTTCTTCAGGTTGAGCTTCGGCGCCGGTATCTCGACGCCGAGCGTGTCGAAGGAATGGCCGGCCTCGGCGAACATTTCGGAGGCATGGAGCAGCGCCTTGGACGGAATGCAGCCGATGTTGAGGCAGGTGCCGCCGAAGGTGGCGTTCTTCTCGACCACGGCCACCTTCAGCCCAAGCTGCGCCGCCTTGATGGCGCAGACATAGCCGCCCGGTCCGGAGCCGATGATAACGACGTCATAAGCCATGATGGGTTGTCCTTTGATTTAGAGCCTTCAACGGCCGCCGCTGACATTCAGGATCGCGCCTGTCGTATAGGACGCTTCATCCGACAAAAGATAGAGAACCGCATGCGCGACTTCATCGGCCGTGCCGGCGCGCTTCATCGGCAGCATGTCGCGGAACCGCTCGACCCGGTCCGGCTGGCCGCCCGACGCGTGGATCTCGGTGTCGATGATGCCCGGCCGTATTGCATTGACCCGCACGCCCTCGGTCGCGACTTCGCGCGCCAGTCCGAGTGTGAAGGTGTCGATCGCGGCCTTGGACGCGGCATAGTCGACATACTCGCCGGGCGAGCCGTGTATCGACGCCGCCGACGAGATGTTGACGATGGCCCCGCCCTTGCCGCCATTCTTGCTCGACATGCGCCTGACGGCTTCACGCGCGCACAGGAACGAGCCGATGACATTGATGCGCATCATGCGCTCCAGCCGCGCCATGCTCATCTCGTCGACACGCGCCTTGACGTCGACGATGCCGGCATTGTTGACCAGCGCATCCAGCCGGCCATAGACGCGATCGACAGCTTCGAACATGGCGACGATGTCAGCCTCGACGCCGACATCGCCCTTCACCGTTATCGCTTCGCCGCCAGCCGCCTCGATTTCAGCGACCAGCGCCTTGGCGGCGGCCTCGTTCGAGGCATAGTTGATCGCGACGCGGTACCCGGAGGCGGCGCCCAGCCGGCAGATGGCGGCGCCGATGCCGCGGCTGCCGCCGGTGACGAACAGCACCTTTTGCGCCGCGCTCATTCCTGGCAACCTTTCAGCAGAAACACGTCCCACGGCAGTTTCGAGAACCCCTTGGCCCCGAAGGCCGTCGACATTTGCAGCGATGGTCCTAGATCCGGAAAAATCAGGCTCTGCGGCGCGTCCGTGCCTTCCGCCGCCAACAGCTCAATGTTGCCCTTGTCGTCGGCGCTGTAGACGACGCCCTGCCACACCGTGCAGGCGGCAAGCTCGTCCCCGGTGACGTCACCCGTCGGGCATTTGTACATCAGCGATCCGTGCGGCCGCGAAACCCCATCGGTCCACATGACGATGCCGTCGAGCACGACGCCCTTGTCGAGCACCATCTTGAAGGAATTGGTGACGGCTGCCGCATCCGTCGTCGGCTGGAAATCGATGCCGGCATCGCTCTCGGCATCGCCGTAGACGGCAAGCGCCAGCGGACAGGCGGCGTGGGCATTTGCGGCAGCGAGGGTCGTGAAGGCGGCCAGCGACAAGGTCGAAAATTTTCTCGATAGACGAAAGGAACGGGTCGTCATGCGGCGGCGCGCTCCTTTCCTCATACCGGCATCCTAGAGGTCGAGCACCAGCCGTTCCGGATCTTCCAGGCTGTCCTTGACGCGCACCAGGAAGGTCACGGCTTCCTTGCCGTCGACGATGCGGTGATCGTAGCTCAGCGCCAGATACATCATCGGCCTGATCACGATCTGGCCGCCGACCACAACCGGCCGGTCCTGGATCTTGTGCATCCCCAAAATGCCCGACTGCGGCGCGTTGAGGATCGGCGTCGACATTAGCGAGCCGTATACGCCGCCGTTGGAAATGGTGAAGGTGCCGCCCTGCATATCGGCAACCGACAGCTTGCCGTCGCGCGCGGCAACGCCCAGCCGGCCGATCTCCTTCTCGATCTCGGCGATGGACATCTGGTCGGCGTCGCGCACAACCGGCACGACGAGGCCCTTTTCGGTGCCGACGGCAACGCCGACATGGGCAAAATTCTTGTAGATGATGTCGGTGCCGTCGATCTCGGCATTGACCGCCGGGATCTCCTTCAGCGCATGCGTCACCGCCTTGGTGAAGAAGCCCATGAAGCCAAGCTTCACGCCGTGCTTCTTCTCGAAGATGTCCTTGTATTTGGTCCTGAGCGCCATCACCGCGGACATGTCGACCTCGTTGAAGGTGGTCAGCATGGCGGCGGTCGACTGCGCTTCCTTCAGCCGGCGCGCAATGGTCTGGCGCAGCTTGGTCATGCGCACGCGCTCTTCGCGCGAGGCATCGTCGCCGGAAGACGGCGCACGCACCGCGATCGGGGCCGGTGCAGCCTTCGGCATTTCGGCCGGCTGCGACGGTGCGCCCTTGGAAATGGCGTCGAGCACATCGCCCTTCAACACCTGGCCGCGCTTGCCCGAGCCGGAGACCTGGTCGACCGACAGATTGTGTTCCGCGATCAGTTTGGCTGCGGCCGGCGCCGGCGGCATCGAGCGCGGCTCGACCGTGCCGGCATCGCCGGCGATCTTGGCGGTCTCTGCCGCGGCCTGCTTGGTGGTATGCGCGGCGTCCGGGCTCGACGCCTGCGCCACCGACTTGGTCTCCTGCTTGCTCGCAGGAGGAGCAGCGGCGGCAGCGCCGCCTGCCGAGATCATCCCAAGCAAAGCGCCGACGCCGACCGTCTCGCCTTCCTTGGCGGCGATCTCGCCCAGCGTGCCGGCGGCAGCGGCAGGCACTTCCACCGTCACCTTGTCGGTTTCGAGCTCGACCAGCGGCTCGTCGACGGCAATGGCATCGCCGACCTTCTTGAACCACTTGCCGATGGTCGCCTCGGTGACGGATTCGCCGAGAGTGGGAACGCGGATTTCGGTAGCCATTGTGCCTGTCCGTTTCTTTCTCTGTTCTGATCTTTATTCGCCGAGCGCATCTTCGAGCAGAGCGGCGAGCTGTGCCAGATGCTTGGACATCAGCCCGGTCGCCGGCGATGCCGCCGCCGGCCGTCCGGTGTAGCGCACCCGTTGATGCTTGGCGTCGATATGCGCCAGCACCCATTCCAGATAGGGATCGATGAACGACCAGGCGCCCATGTTCTTGGGCTCTTCCTGGCACCACACCATCTCGGCGTTACGGAAACGCGACAGCTCGGTGATCAGCGCCTTGGCCGGGAACGGGTAGAGCTGTTCGACGCGCAAGAGATAGATGTCGTTGATGCCGCGCTTCTCGCGCTCCTCGTAGAGGTCGTAATAGACCTTGCCCGAGCACAGCACGACGCGGCGGATCTTGGAATCCTTGGTGAGCTTGATCGCCTGGTTCTGCAACAGCTGGGCATCGTCCCAAAGCAGCCGGTGGAACGAGCTTTCGCCCGAAATCTCCGGCAGCGTCGACACCGCCCGCTTGTGGCGCAGCAGCGACTTCGGCGTCATCAGGATCAGCGGCTTGCGGAAGTCTCGCTTCAGCTGCCGGCGCAAGATGTGGAAGTAGTTAGCCGGCGTCGTGCAGTTGGCGACTTGCATATTGTCTTCGGCGCAAAGCTGCAGGAAGCGCTCGAGCCGGGCCGAGGAATGTTCCGGGCCCTGGCCCTCATAGCCATGCGGCAACAGGCAGACGAGGCCCGACATTCTGAGCCACTTGCGTTCACCGCTAGAGATGAACTGGTCGAACACCACCTGGGCGCCGTTGGCGAAATCGCCAAACTGTGCTTCCCACAGGGTCAGCGCCTTCGGCTCGGCCAGGCTGTAGCCGTATTCGAAGCCGAGCACCGCCTCTTCCGACAACATCGAGTTGATGACTTCGTAGCCGGCCTGCGCCGCCGACAGATTGTTGAGCGGGATATAGCGGGTCTCGTCGCGCTGGTCGTAGAGCACCGAATGGCGCTGCGAGAAGGTGCCGCGTTCCGAATCCTGGCCCGACAGCCGGATCGGATTGCCGTCGAGCAGGATGGCGCCGAAAGCCAGTGCCTCGGCCGTCGACCAGTCGATGCCTTCGCCGGATTCGATCGCCTGGCGGCGGTTTTCGAGGAAGCGGATGATGGTCTTGTGCGCTTCGAAACCCTTCGGCACCTCGGTCAGCTTCTTGCCGATGTCCTTCAGCACCTTGACCGGCACTGCGGTCTTGCCGCGGCGCTGTTCGTCCTGGTTGTCGGCGGTGCGCAGACCCGACCAGGCGCCGTCCAGCCAGTCGGCCTTGTTGGGCTTGTAGTGCTGGCCGACATCCCATTCCTGCTCCAGATGGGCGCGCCAGTCGGCCTTCATCTTGTCGAGCTCGGCCTGGGTGATATGGCCTTCGGCGATCAGCCGGTCGCCATAGATCTGCACCGTCGTCTTGTGGTTGCGGATGTTGGCGTACATGATCGGCTGGGTGAAGGAAGGCTCGTCGCCCTCATTGTGGCCGAAGCGGCGATAGCAGAACATGTCGACCACGACCGGCTTGTGGAACTTCATGCGGAATTCGATCGCCACCTTGGCGGCATGGACCGTGGCTTCCGGATCGTCGCCATTGACGTGGAAGATCGGCGCCTCGATCATCTTGGCGACATCGGACGGATAGGGCGACGAGCGCGAGAAGCGCGGATTGGTGGTGAAGCCGATCTGGTTGTTGATGATGAAATGCAGCGTGCCGGCGACGCGGTGGCCGCGCAGGCCCGACAGGCCGAGGATTTCGGCGATCACGCCCTGGCCGGCAAAAGCGGCGTCGCCATGCAAGAGCAGCGGCAGCACCTTGGCGCGTTCCTCCAGCGGCACGATCTCCTCGCGGCTGCGGCCGAACAGATAGTCCTGCTTGGCCCGCGCCTTGCCCATCACCACCGGATCGACGATTTCCAGATGCGAGGGATTAGCGGTCAAGGACAGATGCACCTTGTTGCCGTCGAACTCACGGTCCGACGAAGCGCCGAGATGGTACTTGACGTCGCCCGATCCCTCGACCTCGTCGGGAGCGGCAGAGCCGCCCTTGAACTCGTGGAAGATGGCGCGGTGGGGCTTGGCCATCACCTGGCTGAGCACGTTCAGCCGGCCGCGATGCGCCATGCCGAGCACGATCTCCTTCATGCCGAGCTGGCCGCCGCGCTTGATGATCTGTTCCAGCGCCGGGATCAACCCTTCGCTGCCATCGAGGCCGAAGCGCTTGGTACCCTTGTACTTGACGTCGATGAACTGCTCGAAACCTTCGGCCTCGACCAGCTTCTGCAGGATCGCCTTCTTGCCGGCGGCGGTGAAGGAAATCTCCTTGTCGACGCCTTCGATGCGCGCCTGGAGCCAGGCCTTCTCCTCGGGATCGGAGATGTGCATGAACTCGACGCCGAGCGTGGAGCAATAGGTGCGGGTCAGGATGTCGAGCATCTGCCGGATGGTGCCGAACTCGAGCCCAAGCACATTGTCGAGGAAGATCGGCCGGTCGTAGTCGGCTTCGGTGAAGCCGTAATTCTGCGGCGACAGTTCGTTGTAATCCTCGAGCGGCTTGGCGATGCCGAGCGGGTCGAGATTGGCGTGCAGATGGCCGCGCATGCGGAAGGCGCGGATCATCATGATGGCGCGCACCGAATCGCGCGTCGCCTGGTGCACATCGGCATCCGACAGCACGACACCGTTGGTGACCGCTCTGTCCTTGACCTTCTTTTCGACCGTCCTCTCGACCAGGCCCCAGTTGCCGTCGAGCGCCGACACCAGTTCGCCATTGGCCTGCAGCGGCCAGGAGGGCTTTGCCCAGGAGGCGCCCTTGGCGTTCTTGCGCACATCGCCGGCGTCGTCCTTAAGCGCGGCGAAGAAGTCCTGCCACTCGGGATTGACGGACTCCGGATCGTCCTCATAGGACGCATAGAGCGCGTCGATATAGTCGGCATTGCCGCCGTACAGGAACGAGGTGAGCGAGAATTGGTCGTTGGCCTGATCGTTGCGTGACATGATCTACTTCCAGTGCCTTTATTAGCTTAACCTAGGTAGTCATCCTGCGCGAAGGACGCATAGACATGCGGAAAGTCCCAGCCACCCCACTCCGGCTTTGAACGGACGGTTTCGATATTGGTATAGGCGGTGAACCTCCTGTCGAACGTGTCGCGCCCGCCGTAAATCTGCTCGCCGGAGAAAACGCGCCCGCGGAGAAAGTCTTTTCCGCTTTGAGTCCATGCCCCCTCGGAATGGTCGACAAATGCACCTGCGATCGATTCTGAAGTCATGCAACGACGGACGGCGGATACATGCCTCTCTCCGAGAATCGCATCGAATTGAAGCCTTATGTTGCGCTGATATTTGGTGGACCCAAACAATCTGAGCCGCGCGCTCGGGCAAGTAGGATGCACGTAATAGGTCGTTGCCGTTTCACCGGTAAATTCAGTCGCGTTCAAAAACTTTTGTGCATCGTTTCGGCGAGAAGCAAAGTCGGGATTTCTGGTGAAATAGCTCATGTGCTTATCACCGTGCACAATTATGCTATAGGCCGTATAATTAAGAAGCTTTTCGTCGACGTCGCCTGCCCTTGTGTCCCTCCATCCGAACTCGCGCAGAAATGTGTCGATGCTTGAATACGGCCTATCACCGCCAGCCAAGAGTTCAAAGATCGCCAATACCGAGAGAACCGCGTCTTCTTCGCCAGGCGGAATCTTAAACGAACGCAATAGCTCTCCGCTGTCGAGGCGCTCTTCTTGGCGGTTCAACAACTTGGACGCGCCATCCAAAGCGCGGCGAAGCATGCCTCGCCCGCGTTCGTCGCATAGTTGGAGAGCAATACCCAAAGTTCTTATCCCTTGATCGCCTCGACCAGCGTCGTGCCCAGGCGCGCCGGCGACGGCGATACCTTGATGCCGGCCGATTCCATCGCCGCGATCTTGTCTTCCGCGCCGCCCTTGCCGCCGGAGATCACCGCGCCCGCATGGCCCATGGTGCGGCCGGCCGGCGCCGTGCGCCCGGCGATGAAGCCGGCCATCGGCTTCTTGCGGCCGCGCTTGGCCTCGTCCTTGAGGAACTGCGCGGCATCTTCCTCGGCCGAACCGCCGATCTCGCCGATCATGATGATCGACTTGGTCTCGTCGTCGGCGAGGAACATTTCGAGCATGTCGATGAACTCGGTGCCTTTGACGGGGTCGCCGCCGATACCGACGGCGGTGGTCTGGCCGAGGCCGACATTGGTGGTCTGGAACACTGCCTCATAGGTAAGCGTTCCCGAGCGCGAAACAACGCCGACCGAGCCCTTACTGAAGATGCTGCCGGGCATGATGCCGATCTTGCATTCGTCGGGGGTAAGCACGCCCGGACAGTTCGGGCCGAGCAACCGCGAGGTCGAGCGGTCGAGCCGCGCCTTGACCCTGACCATGTCCATGACCGGAATGCCTTCGGTGATGCAGACGATCAGCGGGATCTCGGCCTCGATCGCCTCGATGATCGCTTCGGCCGCGCCCGCCGGCGGCACATAGACAACCGAAGCGTTGGCGCCGGTCTTTTCCTTGCCCTCGGCGACGCTGGCGAAGATCGGCAGCGTCTCGCCCTTGGCGCCGGTCCACGTCTCGCCACCTTTCTTGGGATGGATGCCACCCACCATCTTGGTGCCGTGATAGGCCAGCGCCTGTTCGGTGTGGAACGTGCCGGTCTTGCCGGTCAGGCCCTGCACCAGCACCTTGGTGTTCTTGTCGATAAGAATGGACATCGGAGCCCTTTTCTAAAAACCGTTGATCGAGGAAGGCGAGACGCGCCGGTAGACGCCGCTCACCATGTCTTGCCAGCTGTCGCTGCCGGCAGGTTTGAAATGCAGTCGCATGCGGTAGGCATCGGCATTGTCGAAAATATAGGTCACACGCGCGGCGCCGCGCGGCGACGACCGCTCCAGGACCAGCTCGCTGCCGTTCCATGAACCGGTGGCCGGCGACGCCGGCACAAAGCCCATCGAATCGAACTGGTGCATGGTGACGACACTATTTTGTCGGTCGAAGCCGAACACGTTGTGCGAGCCGAACGAGATCGTGCCATCGCGGCGCTGGCGATAGCGCTGCACCACAAACAGACCGCCGAACTGCGCCTCCGCCAGCACTTCCGACGTCGCCGCGCCTTCATCGGTCCATTGCGTCGCGGCAATATCCACCTCGCCGCGCCACGCGCCGACCAGCGCCTGCAGGCGCTGGTGATCGGCCGAGAGCGAGGAGAACGCGTTCATGAGTCAGAGCCGCTTCAGGTCGGTGACGGTGAGGTCGCTCCTGGCGTTGCCGGTGTTGAGCGTCGTCGCCGGCTCGAACATCAGCACCACCGGCTCCGCGGTCAGCGACCGCGGCCGGTGCTCGACGCCTTTCGGCACGACGATGAAATCGCCCTCGCCGAGCTCGACCGGGCCGTCGCGGAAATCGATGGCGATCCTGCCACGCAGCACGAGGAAGGCTTCGTCCTCATGCTCATGCGCGTGCCAGTCGAAGGTCTCGCCGAACTTGGCGACCTTGGCCTGGCTGTCGTTGACATCGCCGGCAATATGCGGATCGAAGACCTTGTTGATCTTCGCGTCCGCCGCCTCGACCAGGTTTATCTTGCGCGGAGGCATCGTCTAGCAACCTCGACCATGGCGTTCAGTTCTCAAGCTGGACATTTTTGGTTTCCGTGAACGACCGCACCGACCCATTGGCCCCCGGCGCGCCGGGTGGTCACGATCTGCACCGATAAATTGCCGTTGGACGTCCTCAATTCACCAAGCGACTTGGGGTCATCATCGGCCTGGAACTTGCTGCCGTATTTGGTCAGAAGCCTTCTCAGGATCATGTTGGCAGCCTGCTTCGGATCGTTGGTGCCGAAGGAGACGAGGCAGTCGCAGCGACCGCTCCAATTCTTGATCGAGGCAACGATCTCCGTAGCCTTGTAGATCTGCATTCCGTCGGATCCAGCTTTGAACCCGCTTTGCCTGGCAACCGCTTTGAATCTGCCAAAGCTGGGTGCCGTCGCGGGACATAAATTCATGAAGAGATTGACCCTCTTCCCGATCCAGGCGGGCGACTTCGAATCATCCGCGGCCGCGGCAGCGCCGGCCCAAAGGGCCATGCTGGTCAGTGTTATGGCCAGCAGCAGCCGCATTCGCTCAGCCCTTCACCGCCGCCACGATCTTCTTGGCTGCGTCGTCGAGGTCATCGGCCGACACGACGTTGAGGCCGCTGTCGTTGATGATCTTCTTGCCGAGTTCGGCGTTGGTGCCTTCGAGGCGCACCACCAGCGGCACTTGCAGGCCGACTTCCTTGACCGCGGCAATCACGCCCTCGGCAATGATGTCGCACTTCATGATGCCGCCGAAGATGTTGATGAGGATGCCTTTGACTGCCGGATCCTTGGTGATGATCTTGAACGCCGCCGTCACCTTCTCCTTGGAAGCGCCGCCGCCGACATCGAGGAAATTGGCAGGCTCGGCGCCGTAGAGCTTGATGATGTCCATCGTCGCCATGGCGAGGCCGGCGCCATTGACCATGCAGCCGATATTGCCATCGAGGGCGACATAGGCGAGGTCGTATTTCGACGCCTCGATCTCCTTCTCGTCCTCTTCGGTGGTGTCGCGCAGTTCCATAAGCTCGGGGTGGCGAAACAGTGCATTGTTGTCGAACGACACTTTCGCGTCGAGCACGCGCAGCCGGCCGTTCTTCATGACGATCAGCGGGTTGACCTCGAGCAGGCTCATGTCCTTCTCGACAAACGCCTTGTAGAGGATCGGGAACAGCGTGGCGGCATCCTTGGCGGCGTCGCCGGTGAGCCCCAGCGCTTCCACCAGAATGTCGACGTCGATGGTCGTCACGCCGGCCAACGGATCGATGGCGCGGGTGATGATCTTTTCCGGCGTGTCGTGGGCGACGCCCTCAATGTCCATGCCGCCTTCGGTCGAGACGACGAAGGCAATGCGGCCGACCGAGCGGTCGACCAGGATCGACAGGTAAAGCTCGCGCTCGATATCGGCCCCGTCCTCGATATAGAGGCGGTTGACCTGCTTGCCGGCCGGGCCCGTCTGCTTGGTCACCAGCGTGTGGCCAAGCATTTCGTTGGCGTTGGCGACGACATCGGCGACCGACTTGGCCAGCCGCACGCCCCCCTTGGCGTCGGGGCCAAGCTCCCTGAACTTGCCCTTGCCGCGGCCGCCGGCATGGATCTGGCTCTTCACCACATAGAGCGGACCGGGCAGCGCCTTGGCGGCGGCTTCCGCCTCGCTCGCCTTGAACACCGGCACGCCTTCGGCCACCGGCGCGCCAAAGCTCTTCAGCAGCGCCTTGCCCTGATATTCATGGATGTTCATCTGGATGGTCTCCGGATCGGGTGGATCGCTTACTGAGGTCACTTGGAGGCGAGGTGCGGGGCGATCTTGACGCAGGCCTCGGTCAGGCCCTGCACCGTCGCGACAGAGGCTTCGAACATCTTCTGCTCGGCCTTGTTGAGGTCGATCTCGATGATGCGCTCGACGCCGCCGGCGCCGATGACCACGGGAACGCCGACATAGGTGCCCTTGACGCCATACTGGCCCGAGAGATGCGCAGCACAAGGCAGCACGCGCTTCTTGTCCTTGAGATAGGATTCGGCCATCGAGATCGCGGAAGCCGCCGGCGCGTAGAAGGCCGAGCCGGTCTTCAACAGGCCGACGATCTCGGCGCCGCCATCGCGGGTGCGCTGCACGATCTGGTCGAGCTTTTCCTTCGAGGTCCAGCCCATCTTGATCAGATCGGGCAGCGGGATGCCCGATACCGTCGAATAGCGGATCATCGGCACCATGGAATCGCCGTGGCCGCCGAGCACGAAGGCGGTGACATCCTCGACCGAGACCTTGAATTCCTCGGCCAGGAAATAGCGGAAGCGCGCGCTGTCGAGCACGCCGGCCATGCCGACGACATGCGTCTTGGGCAGGCCGGAAAACTTCTGCAGCGCCCATACCATGGCGTCGAGCGGATTGGTGATGCAGATGACGAAAGCTTTCGGCGCGTACTTCTTCAGCCCGGCGCCGACCTGCTCCATGACCTTGAGGTTGATGCCGAGCAGGTCATCGCGGCTCATGCCCGGCTTGCGCGGCACGCCGGCGGTGACGATGCAGACGTCGGCGCCCTCGATGCCGGCATAGTCATTGACGCCGGTCAGCCTGGCATCGAAGCCGTCGACCGGCGACGACTGCGCGATATCGAGCCCCTTGCCTTGCGGAATGCCCTCGGCAATATCGAACAGCACCACGTCGCCGAGGTCCTTGAGGCCGATCATGTGGGCGAGCGTGCCGCCGATCATGCCCGAGCCGATGAGCGCTATCTTGTTGCGTGCCATGTGAGGAAATTTTCCCTTTGTCTGTGACGACGCCCAAATCCTGGATGACTTGGTTGACGGCGTCGAGGAAGAGGCCGGAATGCTGTGGTCTCAGCGAGATTTCGCCGCATCCAGTAGCCCCGGTCGAAAAAATATTCAATCGATTATTTCAAGCTGAATATTTTCAATCGGTTAGAAACACTGGGATTTACGTAAACGTCAAAGTTTATGGCCGACTTGGGAGGTTTTACACAATGAATATGGAAATCAGAAGACTATATGCCGGCGATGACGCCCTTGTGAAGCGGATCGCCGAAGACGTGTTCGACGAGCCGGTACGGGCCGACAGGCTTGCCGCGTACCTCGCCTCATCAGGTCATATGATGATTGTCACGCTGGTGGAGGGCGTCGTCGTCGGCCAGTGCGCCGCCGTCATCCACCGCCATCCCGACAAGGTGAGCGAGCTTTATATCGACGAAGTCGGCGTCTCCCAGGCCTTCCAGCGCCAGGGCATAGCGCGCAAAATGCTCGACGCCATGTTCGCGCTCGGCCGCGAGCAGGGCTGCGGCGAGGCCTGGGTCGGCACCGAACCCGACAACGTGCCGGCCCGCGCGCTTTATGAGTCGCGCAAGGAGCCGCATGGGCCGGCGGAGGGGTTTGTGATGTATGTTTATAAGTTGTAGAGGTCTGCGAGACAGCTTCTTGGACCCCGTGTCAGGCCTGTGCCTGCTCCACTCCAACCAATGCCGCCTTCCCCTTCCGCCTTTCCGCCCAATCCTCCAGCCAGTCGCGGCTCTGCATCTCGATGAGCCGCGAAGCCGTGCGTTCGAATTCGAACACTTCGTTGCCGCGCTTGGCTGTGTAAAGCGCAGGCGGCGGCGCCTCGGCGCTCACCACCAGCCGCACATGATGATCGTAGAGCGTGTCGATCAACAGGATGAAGCGCTTGGCTTCGTTGCGTCGTCCTTCGCCGAGCACTGGTACGTGATCGATGAAGATAGTCGAGAAGCGGCCGGCGATGGCCAGGAAATCGCGCGCGCCGAGCGGTTTTTCGCAAAGGTCGGCGAAAGAAAATCGCGCCGCGTCGCCGGCGGCCGCCGGCACAACCACCTGCCGGCCCTTCACTGCCACGGTCGTTTCGGCGACCGGCGCGCCCCGTGTCATCGCCTGCCAAGCCTCGTCCAATACGCGGTCGGCTTCGGCATCCGCCGGCGTGACATAGACCGGCGTGCGGGCGAGTTTTTCCAGCCGGTAGTCCTTGTCGGCGTCAAGCGACAGCACATGGGCGTGGCGCTCGAGAATGCCGATGAAGGGCAGAAAGAGCTGGCGGTTCAGTCCGTCGCGATAGAGATTTTCGGGCGCGACATTGGAAGTGGCGACCAGCACCACGCCATTGGCAAACAGCGCCGAAAACAGCCGCGACAGGATCATCGCATCGGCAATGTCGGTGACCGAAAACTCGTCGAAGCACAGCACCCAGGCCTGTTCGGAGAGCGCCAGCGCCACCGGCGGGATCGGGTCGTCCTCCTTGACGTCGCCGTTCTTTCGCGCGGCCCGGTGCTTCTGGATGCGGTCCTGCACATCGGCCATGAAGTCGTTGAAATGGACACGGCGCTTGCGGCGGACCGGCAACAGCTCGAAGAACATGTCCATCAGCATGGTCTTGCCGCGGCCGACGCCGCCATGGATGTAGAGGCCTTTGACGACTTCGCGCGTCTCGCGCTTGCGGGCAAACAGCCAGCCAAGCGCGCTCGACTTTTGCGCCAGCCGCTTGACCGAGATCTCGTCGGTCAGCCGGTCGAGTGCGGCAGCGATTCGCTCCTGCGCCGGATCGCGTTCGATGGCACCGGTGTCGACCAGATGGTCGTAGCGCTGCCTGACGGTCGCATGGGTCTGGAGGCCGTCACGCAGATGCATCGGTCACGTCGCTGACTGGGGATAGGCAGCTTATCTTGTAAGCGAAATCGGCAGACCGGTGGAAGTCTGGCCGTCGAATTTCGAACCGCCCGACGAGTAAAGCCGCGCCAGCGTGCCGCCATTCTCGTCATAGAGCGTCAGCTGCTTGCCGGCGACGTTCCACGACTTGATGCCGTCGATCGGCGCCGGGCAATGCAGCGGTCCGGCGCGATAGCCGGCGCCGAATTTGGTCTGCGGCGTCGCCACCTTGCAGCTCTGACCCGAAACACTGGCGTTCCAGACGCCGGCGACGCTGGCCGCGGTGAGGTCGGTGGCGCCCGCAGGCGCCGATCCATCCGGCGGCAGCGAGGCGACCTGCGTGCCCGCCGGCGCGTTCGGGAATTGCGACGGGTCGGTTGTGCCCGGCGCTGCCGGCGGCGGCAGCTGGCTTCCGCTCACCGTGCCGGCGGGCGCGGGCTGCAGCGGCGCCGGCTGCTGATCATCCATCGATGAAAAACGCGAGGTCGAACAGCCGCTTGCAAACAGCGCTGCCAGCGATACGGCCACCAGGCCGCTTCTCGAAAAAGTCATGTCAACCTCCGTCGGATCCGGCTGGGGGGAAGCCGTCCGCACAATCTCACCCCCACCAAGATGGAGAAGGTGGCGAAATTTCAACCCGATATGGTTAAAATAGGGTTTGCAGCAAGAATTGTTGCAAATTTATCGCAAAATGGCTGATGGACGAAGGAGCATCATCTTCGCTCTAGCGCGGTTCGAACCGGTAGAGCGGCTGCGAAAGCGGCAGCGGAGCCCGCAGCAGGTCGGCGCATCGGCGGTCCAGCGCAAGCGCCAGATTGTGAGCCTGTAGCATCGCCTTCTTCCAGTCGGTAGCCATCTTCAGCGAGGCCAAAGCATCGGCGGGGCGGTCGGCGGCGACCATGAGCTCTGCCGCGATGAGGCGATCTTCCGGCGCGACGGCCTCTCCGGCCCTGAGCCGGTTGGCTTGCCCAAGCCATTGTTCCCAGGGGAAGTCCTTCGAAATCAACTTCGGGCGAGGCGGCTGGTCGGTTGCATCGCCGCGCACAAACGGCCCCAGCGCAAGCCGGGCCAATGCCTTGTCGGCGAACGCCTCTGCAGTCTCGCCTTGCATTTCGGAGATTCCAAACCCACCGAGGATGCTTTCGCGATCACGCGCCCCGAGAACGAAGTCGAGCCCGTAAAGCATGGCTGCCGTGACGGCATCAGGCTTGTTGACCGGATCGAGCTGTTTTGCCGCGATCTGTGCATTGACCCCCGCCGCCACTACGGTGCCGACGCGCACGTCGCCGCTGTAATTGATGATCGATAGCAGCATCACTGCCTGCGGGGCATCGGCAACAAGTTGCCCGATCGGCCGGAGCGCTGGACCCATGCCGTTTTGACCGTCGAGTGCCCGAACCTCCGCTGGCTGTTCGGAAATATCGAAGGAAGGGCGGAAATAGGCTGAATAAAGGGCATTACGGACAAACGCTGTGCGACTGCCCTTGTCGGGGCGGACCGCGGGTGGAAGCCGATCGAGATAGGCGATGTAGTCGGACAGATTGTCCTTGACTGCCCGCATCTCGAGAGCCAGCAGCCAAGCGCCTTTGTCTTCGGCCCTTTGGGCGAGTTGCGACTTTGCCTCGTCATCGGCAATGGATAGCGCCTGCGCAATGCCTCTGGCGACCTGCGATGCCTGGGAAGGATCCGACGTCTGCAAACGTCCCAGCTCACCCAGCAACCACTCACCATCATCCTCGGCAACAAGCGCGCGCCAGGCAGACTGGCCGAGCTGTGGCAAAACCGACTTCGCGTTGGATAGCGGCTGCATGCCGGCAATCATCGCCGCCCGGTCCGGCGTTTTTGCATGGGCAAGTCTGAGTTCGGCGATGCGCAGCGGCGGATGGCTGCGCTTTTCCAGATCCGTCAGAAGCACCGAGCCTTCAGTGTAGGCAATGCCGCCATAGCGTATCTTCAGATAGGCCGCATCGTCGCCAAAACGGTCGCGCCAGAAATTCGGGAATGTCGCCGGTTCGGCAAGCAGGAACTCGCCCGCATCCATGATGGCTGGCGTGTGGGTGCAGGCGCTGGGCTCTGTCGGCGCGGCGGCCGTCGGCGATATCGGCGCGATCCCCATGATCGCTGCTATAATTGCAGGAACTTGCCAGCGCATGGGCGGCCCTCCGTTCTGCTGCATGATCGTACACCGGAAATCATTGCCCGCACCAGCGCCGGGCATTTTGGCCGAGATAGGCATCCGCCGGCAAATGCTTGCGCCAAAGGGCCGCGTCCCTATCTAGCAAGGACAGAAACCTGCCGGAGCCGAAACCTTGGCCGCGAGAAAAAGAGCCGCCAACCGCTACTACAGCGGCCCGCCCAGCGACCATTTCGACGGCACTCTGTTCTTCAATCCCGACGGCCAGATGCCCGGCCGTTTCACCGATCTGCTCAAATGGCAGCTGAGCGGCGAGCGTTCGAAATGGCCGGCGGCCAATCCAAGCCCGTTTGAATCGGCAGAGCCGGCGGCGCGCATCGATGGTGGCGGCCTGCGGCTGACCATGGTCGGCCATTCGACGCTGCTGATCCAGACCGCCGGCCTCAACATCCTCACCGACCCGGTGTGGTCGCCGCGCGTGTCGCCGCTGTCATTTGCCGGACCCAGGCGCGTCAATGCGCCGGGCATCGCCTTTTCCCGGCTGCCGCCGATCGATCTGGTGTTGGTCAGCCATAATCATTACGACCATCTCGACCTTGCCACGCTCAAGCGGCTAAAGGCCAAGCACGATCCGCGGGTGCTGACGCCGCTGGGCAACGACGCCATCATCGACACCGCCGTGCCGGACATGCGGCTGACGGCGCATGATTGGGGCGAGCGCATCGACATCGGCAACGATGTCGCCGTTCATGTCGAGCCGGTCCACCACTGGTCGGCGCGCGGCGCGCGCGATCGCCGCATGGCGCTGTGGGCCGGCTTCGTGGTCGAGACTCCGGCCGGAAAGACCTATTTCGCCGGCGACACCGGCTTCCATGGCGGCGCCAATTACCGGCTGATGGCTGAAAAGCATGGCGGCTTTCGCCTCGCCATCCTGCCGATCGGCGCCTATGAGCCGCGCTGGTTCATGGCGCCGCAGCACCAGAACCCGGAGGAGGCCGTGCAAGGCATGCAACTCTGCAACGCCGCCTACGCCGCCGGCTGCCACTGGGGGACGTTTCGGCTCACCGACGAGCCGATTGACGAGCCGGCGCAAAAACTTGGCCAGGCGCTGGAGGCAGAAGGCCTTCCACAGGAGCGATTCCGTGCCTTGCGGCCGGGCGAAATCTGGGACGTACCGGACGCCTAGCCAAGGAACCCAAAGGGGCGAAACGCGTTGTTTGCTCAACGCAATTTGGCCGGGAGCCTTTCCATGATCAAATGGATCATCATTCTTCTGATTGTCGCCGCTGCCGCGAGCCTGCTTGGCATGCCGGCGCTGGCGGGCGCCGCCGCCACCGGCGCGCGTGTGCTAATCGGCATCGTTCTCGTCATCTTCCTGCTGATCGTGCTCGGCGTCTTTGCGGTAACCTAGACGCAGCCCACACTGGTAATTCCCGCCCGTTTCCGCCATATAGCGGCAAAACGGACAGGAACCACCAGAGCCATGGCAGGCACGGCCCCCTTCGCCAAGATGAACGGCATCGGCAACGAGATCATCGTTGCCGACATGCGTGGCCGTGCTGACCGGGTGACGGCGGCGTCGGCTGTTGCGCTGAACGCCGACGCGGCGACCAGGTTCGACCAGATCATGGCGATCCATGACGCCCGCACGCCTGGCACTGCCTACTACATCGACATCCTGAATTCCGACGGCTCGGGCGCGCAGGCTTGCGGCAACGGCATGCGCTGCGTCGTCCAGGCGCTGGCCGCCGAGACCGGCCAGAAGACGTTCACCTTCGAGACCCGCGCCGGCATCCTCAACGCCGTCGAGCATGCCGACGGCACCATCTCGGTCGATATGGGCACACCGCGCTTCGGCTGGCAGGACATTCCGCTGGCCGAGGAATTCCACGACACCCGCATGATCGAGTTGCAGATCGGCCCGATCGACGCGCCGGTGCTGCATTCGCCTTCGGCTCTCTCGATGGGCAATCCGCACGCCATCTTCTGGGTCGACCGCGATGTCTGGTCATACGAGCTCGAACGTTTCGGCCCGCTGCTCGAAAATCATCCGATCTTCCCCGAGCGCGCCAACATCACCATCGCCCACGTGACGTCGCCGGAGACGATGATCATCCGCACCTGGGAGCGCGGCGCCGGCCTGACCAAGGCCTGCGGCTCGGCCGCTTGCGCCTCCGTGGTCGCCGCCGCCCGCACCCGCCGCACCGGCCGTAGCGTCACGCTGATGACGCCCGGCGGCGGCTCGCTGCATGTCGAATGGCGCGATGACGACCACGTCATCCTGACCGGTGCGGCCGAATGGGAATTTTCTGGCAGTTTCGATCCGTCGACCGGCACTTGGGCCCGCGACACCGAAAGCGCGGCCTGATGTCCGTTCTTGCCAACTCGAAAGGCCCCATCTCCAAAGGGATAGACGTCGTCACCTTCGGCTGCCGCCTCAACACCTATGAATCCGAGGTGATGCGCCGCGAGGCCGAAAACGCCGGCCTCGGCGCGCTCAAAGGCGGCGCCATCATCTTCAACACTTGCGCCGTCACTTCCGAAGCGGTGCGACAGGCCAAGCAGTCGATCAGAAAAGCCCGTCGCGAAAACCCGGCGGCGCACATCATCGTCACCGGCTGCGCGGCGCAGACCGAGCCGCAGAATTTCGCCGCCATGGACGAGGTCGATCTCGTGCTTGGCAATGAGGAGAAGCTGAGGGCGAACTCCTACCGCGCGCTGCCGGATTTCGGCGTCAACGACACCGAGAAGGCGCGCGTCAACGACATTTTCTCGGTGCGCGAGACCGCCGGCCACATGGTCGACGCCATCGAGGGCCGTGCGCGGGCTTTCGTCCAGGTCCAGAATGGCTGCGACCATCGATGCACCTTCTGCATCATCCCCTATGGCCGCGGCAATTCGCGCTCGGTGCCGATGGGCGCCGTAGTGGAGCAGGTCAAGCGGCTGGCCGGCAACGGCTATGCCGAAATCGTGCTGACCGGCGTCGACATGACCTCTTTCGGCGCCGACCTGCCGGGCGCACCCAAGCTCGGCAAGCTGGTGAAGACCATCCTCAGGCAAGTGCCCGACGTGAAGCGGCTGCGGCTGTCCTCCATCGATTCGATCGAGGCCGATGACGATCTGCTCGATGCGATCGCTACCGAACCAAGGCTGATGCCGCATCTGCATCTGTCGCTGCAGTCGGGCGACGACATGATATTGAAGCGCATGAAGCGCCGCCATCTGCGCGACCAGTCGATCCGCTTCTGCGAGGACGTGCGCAAGCTGCGCCCTGCAATCGTCTTCGGCGCCGACATCATCGCCGGCTTCCCGACCGAGACCGAGGACATGTTCGAAAATTCTTTAAAAATCGTCGAGGAGTGCGGGCTGACGCATCTGCATGTCTTCCCGTTCTCACCGCGCGAAGGCACGCCCGCCGCCCGCATGCCGCAGGTCCGCCGCGAACTGGTCAAGCAGCGCGCCGCAAGGCTGCGCGCCACGGGTGAGGCCGCGTATCGCCGTCATCTCGCATCGCTTCCCGGTACGCGCCAGTCGATCCTGGTCGAGCGCGACGGCCTGGGCCGCACCGAAGGATTTACGCTGGCCGCCATCGCCGCCGGTGCGCCTGGCGAGATCGTCGAGGCCACCATTACCGGCCATGACGGCGCACGCCTGACCGCAGCGCCGCTCACCGCCCGCGCCGCCTGAGACGATTGAAGCATGGCCGGTTTTTTCAAGAAGGTATTTTCGTTCGGCAAGAAGGAAGTCGTCGAGGAGAAGGTCGACGAGACCGCCCCGCTGCCGCCAATCAAATGGGACGCGCTTGAGGCGCTGAAGCCGGCGGCTGAGCAGGTCGTTCCGGAGCGCGACGAGCCTGAAGCGGCGGTCCAACCGACGCCCGAGGAGCCAACACCCGAACCTGCCCCAATCATTCCGCCAACACCGGAACCGGTCGTTCCCTCGGAGCCCGAACCTCTGCCGGCACCCGCGCCGGAAGAAGAGCCCGCACCTGAGACGCCAGCTGAACCGCCGGCGCCTGAGGAAGTGCCGCCACCGGCTCAGCCCGAGCCAAAACCGATACCCAGGCCAAAACCGCAAGAGGTGCCTGCACCCGCCGAGCCCGAGGTCGAGCCGTCACGCCCGCAGGAGCAGCCTGAACCTGCCCCTGTCGAGGTACCGGCGCCTGTTGAGGTTCCGGCCGAAGCGCCTGCACCGGTCGAGGTGCCACCACCGGCGGCACCTGCAACATCAGAGGTCAGCCCTGCCCCTCATCCGCCTGCCGGCACCTTCTCCCCGTATAGTGACGGGGAGAAGGGAGCTGAATCGAACTCCGCGCCTCCCCCTGCAAATATCGAAGAAGAAGCCGCAACGCTGACGCGCCCCTCTCCCCGCCCCTTGCGGGGAGAGGGTAAGGGTGAGGGGCAGCGCGATCCTGCGAAAGGATCAGCAGCAGCGGTTGAAGCCCCCGCAGCTGAAATTGTTCCACCCATTCGCCAACCGGCTCCGGTTGAGCCGCAACCTATCCTTGCTGAAATTGCGCCCGAGCCGCAGCCCATCCCACCGCCGCCCGCCGCCGGCAAGGTAACCGTCACCAAAAAGGTCGAGCAGAAGGCTGAACCGGCCAAAGCGCCGGAGCCGGCGCCGCGGCGTTCCTGGTTCCAGCGCATGCGCGACGGGCTGGCGCGGTCGTCGCGCGAGCTCACCGGCAACATTGCCGGCGTCTTCACCAAGCGCAAGCTGGATGAGGAGACGCTGCAGGATCTGGAGGACGTGCTGATCCGCGCCGATCTCGGCCTGGAGACGGCGCTGCGCGTCACCGATGCGCTGGCCTCCAGCCGCTACGGCAAGGATGTCTCGGACACGGAAGTGCGCGCCGTGATGGCGGCCGAGGTGGAAAAGGTGCTGACCCATGTCGCCATGCCGCTGGAGCTCGACCTCTCGCACAAGCCGCATGTCATCCTGGTGGTCGGCGTCAACGGCACCGGCAAGACCACGACCATCGGCAAGCTGGCGGCAAAACTGACCGATGGCGGCCTGTCGGTGATGCTGGCCGCCGGCGACACGTTTCGCGCTGCCGCGATCGAGCAGCTGAAGATCTGGGGCGAGCGGACGAAATCGCCGGTCATCGCATCCAAGATCGGCGCCGATGCCGCGGGCCTCGCCTACGATGCGTTCGAGAAGGCGAAGGAAGCCGGCTCCGATGTGCTGATCATCGACACTGCCGGCCGACTGCAGAACAAGACCGAACTTATGGCCGAGCTGGAAAAGATAGTGCGCGTGCTGGGCAAGCTCGATCCGGAAGCGCCGCACACCGTGCTGCAGACGGTCGACGCCACCACCGGCCAGAATGCGCTCAACCAGGTCGAGATCTTCCGCAATGTCGCCGGCGTCAACGGCCTGGTGATGACCAAGCTGGACGGCACGGCGCGTGGCGGTATTCTGGTGGCGATCGCGGCAAAGCACAAATTGCCGGTCTATTTCATCGGCGTCGGCGAACAGGTCGACGACCTCGAACCTTTCTCGGCAAGCGAATTCGCCAGGGCGATCGCGGGCGTAGCGTAAAAGACACGATCCCGAAGAGCTGCAGGCTTTTTGGACAAGATCATGCGTCAGAAGGAAGTCATGAACCCTCCCATCCTCGAACGCGACCCGTCCGACCCACAGAAGAAGAAAGAAAGCGTCAATCCGCTGCTCAAGCTGGTGCTGGAGCTCGGGCCGCTGATGGTGTTCTTCTTTGCCAATGCGCGCGGCGCCTGGCTGGTAGAGAAATTTCCAGTGCTTGCCGAATTCGGTGGGCCGATCTTCGTCGCCACCGGCCTTTTCATGGCCGCGACCGCAATCGCGCTGATCGCGTCCTGGCTGTTGATGCGCACCTTGCCGATCATGCCGATGGTCTCCGGCGTTGTTGTCTTCATCTTCGGCGCGCTGACGCTCTATCTGCAGGACGACGTCTTCATCAAGATGAAGCCGACCATCGTCAACACACTGTTCGGCGGCGTGCTGCTCGGCGGCCTCTACTTCGGCCGCTCGCTGCTCGGCTATGTCTTCGATTCGGCCTTTCGCCTCGATGCCGAAGGCTGGCGCAAGCTGACCTTTCGCTGGGGCCTGTTCTTCCTGTTCCTGGCTCTTGCCAATGAAGTCGTGTGGCGGAATTTTTCCACGGACTTCTGGGTTACCTTCAAGGTCTGGGGCATCATGCCGATCACGCTTTTGTTCACCTTCAGCCAGATGCCGCTGATCCTGCGCCATTCGCTGGATGACAAGACCGAGAATGCGGAGAAAGCTGGCAAATAGAGCAATTCCAGGAAAAGCGTGAAACGGTTTTCCATCCGGAATTGCGTCCAGAATAAACGGAGACGGCGATGGAATTCGTCACCACGCACGACGAGCTGAGGACGATCTACAAGACGCCGCGGCCGACCGACCCTCCCATACGCAAGGAGCTCAGGGCGCTCGACGGCCATTGCCGCTCCTTCATCGGCAAGAGCCCCTTCGTGCTGATCGGATCTTCCGACGGCGCCGGCAATGCCGACGTGACGCCGAAAGGCGACAAGCCCGGCTTCGCCCTCGTCCTTGACGACAAGACCATCGCCATACCCGACCGGCCTGGCAACAACCGGCTCGACACGCTGGAAAACATACTGCGCAACCCGTCGGTCGGGCTGCTCTTCCTCATCCCGGGCATGAACGAAACGCTGCGCGTCAATGGCGACGCCCGCATCACCACCGATGCGGCGTTGCGCGAACGCCTTGCCGTCGATGGCAAGCAACCGCAAAGCATCGTCATGGTGAGCGTCAAGGCCGCCTACATGCACTGCGCCAAGGCCTTCATGCGTTCGCAATTGTGGAAGCCGGACAGCTGGTATGACCGCGCGACGTTGCCGACGCTTGGCCAGATTCTATCCGACCAGATGACGCTTTCCGAAACTGCCGGCGAATTCGACCGCTCGCTCGACGAGGCCTACCGCCAGACCATGTGGTAGAGTGGAGCACGATTCGTCCACCCGGTTTCCCCTTGATCGAGTTCCTCGCCATCTCCGGCAGTCTGCGTGCCGCCTCGACCAATTCGGCGTTGCTCGCGGCTCTGGCGCACAATGCGCCATCCGGCTGCCGCGTCAGCCTCTATGACGGGCTCGGCCAGCTGCCGATCTTCAATCCCGACGACGAAGGCGAGCGCACGCCGCGTGAAGCGACACGGCTGATCGATGCCGTCACCAGCGCCGACGGTGTCATCGTCTCCTGCCCCGAATATGCGCATGGCGTGCCCGGCGGCATGAAGAACGCACTCGACTGGCTGGTCTCGCGCGACGCCGCCGTCGGCAAGCCGGCCATGCTGGTGCATGCCTCCGCGCGCTCGCTCTATGCCCGCGCCGCGCTGGCTGAGATCATGCGGACCATGTCGTTCGCGCTCTGCGAGGGCGCTGTATTGGAGATTGCCTTGCTCGGCAGGAAACCGCCGGAGATGGAAGCCATCCTGGCGGGATCGGACAATCTGCTGGCGATGCGCGCCGCCGTGGAGGCCTTTGCGGGTTTTATACGCAGGCGGTGAGGGAGCCCTCCCCTTCTTCCCTTGTAGGAGAAGGAAGGCGGGCCTTACCCCTTCCGCAACGTCTCGACATCGGTCTTGCCGACATACCAATCGCGCGCGTTGACCTCTTCGAACACCACCCAGACATCGTCATTGCCGAGCCCGGTGGCATCCATGATGGCCGCCGTGACCTTCTTGGCGATGTCAGCCTTCTTGCCCGCCGGATCAGCGGCGATCACTTCCTTGACGATGCGGATGTTGACGAATGGCATGACGTCCTCCCCTTCATTTTCTACAGACCGCGCCGAGAGACTGCTTCGAAATTCGCTCTGGTGAGTCATATGATGGTGGTTTCGAGAACCGGAGCGCAGCGGACATTTGGTCCGTGAGCACCGGAAGCGCAGAAAACGCCATCAGATGGCCGCCAGAGTAGAATTTCCAAGCAGTCTCGCTCAATAGGTCTTGGCCCCGTTCACCATCAGCCGCACCATGTAGAGCGACGTCGTGCCGGCGATGTAGAGGCAATTCAGCTTGTTGCCGCCGAACACGCAATTGGCGGTCACTTCCGGCACCTTGACCTTGCCGATCAGCGTGCCGTCGGGATCGTAGCAATGGATGCCATCGGCGGCACTGGTCCAGATGCGGCCGGCCTCGTCGAGCCGGAAGCCGTCGAACAGGCCGGCCGTGCAGTCGGCGAACACCTTGCCGCCCGACACCTTCTTGCCGCCCTTGCCGATGTTGAAGACCCGCATATGCGCCGGGTTTTGCGCGCCATGCGTGCGGCCGGTGTCGACGACATAGAGCTGGCTTTCATCGAGTGAGAAGGCAAGCCCGTTCGGTCGGACCATGTCGGTGATAACGGCCTCGACCTCGCCGCTGTCGGGATCGACGCGGTAGACATAACAGGCGCCGATCTCGCTTTCGGCCTTGTCGCCCTCATAATCGCTGTCGATGCCGTAGCTCGGATCGGTGAACCAGATCGAGCCGTCCGAGCGCACCACGACGTCATTGGGCGAATTCAGCCGCTTGCCTTTCCATTTGGCCGCGATGGTGGTGACGGAGCCGTCATGCTCGGTGCGGCTGACGCGGCGGCCGGAGTGCTCGCACGTCACCAGCCGGCCCTGCCGGTCGACGGTGTTGCCGTTGGAATTGCCGGAGGGCTGACGGAACACGCTGACATTGCCGTCGGTTTCGTCGTAGCGCAGCATGCGGTTGTTGGGGATGTCGGACCAGACGACATAGCGGCCGGCAGCGAACCAGGCAGGTCCTTCCGCCCACTGACATCCGGTGAACAGCTTTTCCACCTGCGCGTTGCCGTTGAACAGGCGCGCGAATCGCGAATCGAGAATTTCGTAATAATCTGCAGCAGCCATGCTTTCCTCCGGGCATCACGCAACGCGTGGATCAAGCCAGCCTGTAAGCGAGAAGGCAAGATGGCGCGTGTGCAATTTGTAAGACAAAAGACACGCCGCCAGCATTGGCTCGCCAGCCTGTCCGGCAGGGCATGGCGCTGTTAGCGCTGCATTAACCGGCTATGCGTCCTGTGCAATGGTGCATTGCAACATCTCGTTTTTGCATTGCACCATTCCTATGTCATGCTGCGTACAGTCAAGGGAGGAACAAATTCGCCGCGATATGCGGCACGAAAGGACCCTTGCTATGATCTTCGACAGTCTCATGACCCGCGCTCGCACCTCGATTGCCAAGCGCAAGCACTACAACCGCCTCGTCGCCGAAATCGAGAACCTTTCCGGTCGCGACCTCGCCGACCTGCGCGCCGATCGCTCGGAAATGCTCTATCAGGTCCACAAGCAGATCTACGGCTGAGCTTAACGACCTGACGGCCCCGCGTACGAAGCGAGGCGGCCGTCAGCCCGGTGCCGCGAGCGCCTTCTCAATTTCAGGCATCAGCACCGTCTGCGCTGACTCTTCCGTCAGCGGCCCGACATGCTTGTAGGCGATCTTGCCATCCTTGCCGATGACGAAGGTTTCCGGCACGCCGTAAACACCCCAGTCGATCGCGGTGCGGCCGGCTTCGTCGACACCGATCGCCTGGAACGGATTGCCGAGATCGCCGAGGAACCGGCGCGCGTTTTGCGGCTCGTCCTTGTAGTTCAGTGCAGCAAGCGTGAAGCGCTTGTCCTGCGACAGCGCCAGCAGCACCGGATGTTCTTCCCGGCACGGTGCGCACCACGATGCAAACACGTTGACCAACGTCACCTTGCCGGCGAACGCTTTCGAATCCAGCCCAGGCAGGTTTGACCCCTCCAGTGCCGGCAGGTTGGTCTGCGGCGCAGGCAGGCCGATCAACGCCGACGGCACTTCCGCCTCCTCGCGTCCCGACAAAAGCTGCAACAGGAACAATCCGGCAAGGCCGAGGAAAACCAGCAGCGGCAACAGCACGATCAGGCGGCGGCGCGGCGGCGCCGGCGTTTCGCTTTCCGTGATCATGGTTTGCCGGCCCCAGTGCTGGCCTTGTCCGAACGCCGCCGCACGCCGGCCGCCTCGAGTTCCGCCAGTTCGCGCTTGCGCCCGCGCTGGTCGAGCAGGATCCAGCCGATCAGTCCGGCCAGCACGACCGCCGTGATGCCATAGGCAGCTGTGACATAAAGGGCATGTGCGCTCATGCTAGTCGCTTCCCTTTCGCTGTCGCTTCGCCATGTTCGATCTTGGCCTTCCCATAGCTTTGCAGCTTCGGCTTCGCAATTGGCTGCGGCGCCGCAGCGGCCACATCAATCCGTTCCATGCCGCAGCGCCAGCGCTGCCGCCACCGGGCC
The DNA here is from genome assembly GCF_053714315.1 of Mesorhizobium sp. PL10. Taxonomy (NCBI): domain Bacteria; kingdom Pseudomonadati; phylum Pseudomonadota; class Alphaproteobacteria; order Hyphomicrobiales; family Phyllobacteriaceae; genus Mesorhizobium; species Mesorhizobium sp. PL10. The sequence continues at coordinate 81,188 of NZ_JBSKBR010000008.1, forward strand.
GAGCACGGCAAGAAACAGCGTCAGCGCGGCAAGAATGAGGAAGGGCTGCACGAAGGGATCGGGATCGGCCACCGCGCCGTAACTGGCCGACACCCCGAAGATCAGCACCGGAATGGTCAGCGGCAGCACCAGCACCGAGATCAGCAGCCCGCCGCGCGGCAGCGCCACCGCCACCGCCGCACCGACCGCGCCGATGAAAGTGATGGCCGGCGTGCCGGTGAGCAGCGTCAGCGAGGTGGCGCCGATGCTGAGCGGTTCCATGTTCATGAACAGGCCGAGCAAGGGCGCGGCGACCACCAACGGCAGAACGCTGCCCGCCCAATGCGCCAGGCATTTCACCAGCACCGTCAGCGCCAGCATGTGGCGGTCGTTGCCGAGCACCAAGAGATCGAGCGAACCGTCCTCGCGGTCGGCCTGGAACAGCCGGTCGAGACCGAGCAGACAGGCGAGCAGCGCGCCGATCCAAAGAATCGCCGGACCGATGCGGGCGAGCAGCTTGAGGTCGGGGCCGACACCGAAGGGGATGGTGGCAATGACGGCGAGGAAAAAGATGACGCCCGTCAACGCGCCGCCGCCGGCGCGGATGGAGAGGCGGATATCGCGGAGGAAGAGGGCTAGCATCGGCGAGACGCCTCTGCGGCTGGATCGCCATCTCTTCGATCGTAGTGTTCCTTCACACCCCCCTCTGTCCTGCCGGACATCTCCCCCGCAAGGGGGGAGATTGGCAGCGTCCTTGAAGGCACCTTTCCTTCACCGTTGGTGATTGGCAAAAGCCGACGCGGCATCCGATCTCCCCCCTTGCGGGGGAGATGGCCGGCAGGCCAGAGGGGGGTGTGACGGAGCGCCAACATCACCCCCCCATCCTCAGTTCACCGGTTCCTTCAATCCCCAGTGGCAGATGAGTCGCCGCAACGACAATGCCACCCTCCGCGCAGTGCTTCGCCATCAACCCCGCAAACCGCGCCTCCGAAGCCTTGTCCAGCCCGGCCGTAGGCTCGTCCAGAAGCCACAAGGGCCTATGGCTGACCAAAAGCTTCGCAATCGCCGACCGCCGCCTTTGCCCGGTCGACAGATAGCCGAACGGCAGATGACCGATACCGCCCAGCCCGACCGTTTCCAGCGCCTCTTCGACACCCAAATGGCCATCGCCGTTGAAATCGCGCCAGAAACGCAAATTCTCCGCCACGCTCAGCGCCGTCTTCATTGCATTGAGATGGCCGAGATAGTGGCAGGCCGAAGCGATCGTCGGAAACGTCTCGCCGCCGCCTTCGATGCGCACATCGCCTTCCGCTTTCGGCAGCAGCCCGGCGATGACCCTGAGCAGCGTCGATTTGCCTGATCCGTTGGGTCCGGTGACGACCAGCGCCTGGCCCTTCTCGAGCGCAAAACCGATGCCGGAAAAGACCGTCTCGCCGCCCCGTTCGCCGCCCAGATTATCGGCAATCAGCCGCATGCCTGCCCGTCCCGAAAACTTTACCGCGCGACAGCTGCCGCATCGCACAAAATTGCCTGTCGCCTGTCTAGAACTATTCCAGAAAATTCTCTATATGCGGGTCATCCGTGCCAGCGGTCGGCACGGGAACAGAATTTGCGCCGAACCAGCGCACGCGCCGCCTTGAACGGCTCGGGTTGCTTGGGAGCGGACAGCGGAAATGGCCGTACCCGCACCTTTGCGCGTGATTGCATGCCCATCGGCGTCCGTTCCCTTTCAGGCTGAACAGACAAGGACGGACCGCACGTGTCAAAATCCCTCGACAGTTTCAATTGCCGCCGCACCCTCACCGTGGGTGGCGCGGACTATGTCTATTACAATCTGGTCGAGGCCGAGAAGAACGGCCTCACCGGCATTGCCCAGCTGCCCTATTCGATGAAGGTGCTGCTGGAAAACCTTTTGCGCAACGAAGACGGCCGCTCCGTCACCAAGGAATCGATCCAGGCGGTTGCTGGCTGGCTGACCGACAAGGGCACGGCCGGCGTCGAGATCGCCTATCGCCCGGCCCGCGTCCTGATGCAGGATTTCACCGGTGTTCCGGCGGTGGTCGATCTGGCGGCGATGCGCGACGGCCTCAAGGCGCTCGGCGGCGATCCGCAGAAGATCAACCCGCTGGTGCCGGTCGACCTCGTCATCGACCACTCGGTCATCGTCGACGAATTCGGCACGCCGATGGCCTTCGCTAGGAATGTCGAGCTCGAGTATGAGCGCAACGAAGAGCGCTACAAATTCCTGAAATGGGGCCAGCAGGCGTTCCGCAACTTCCGCGTCGTGCCGCCCGGCACCGGCATCTGCCACCAGGTCAATCTCGAATATCTCGGCCAGGTCGTGTGGACCAACACCGAGGACGGCGAAACCACCGCCTATCCCGACACCTGCGTCGGCACCGATTCGCACACCACCATGATCAATGGGCTTGGCGTGCTCGGCTGGGGCGTCGGCGGCATCGAGGCCGAGGCGGCGATGCTCGGCCAGCCGGTCTCCATGCTGTTGCCCGAAGTGATCGGCTTCCGCCTCACCGGCAAGTTGAAAGAAGGTGTCACCGCCACCGACCTCGTGCTCACCGTCACCCAGATGCTGCGCAAGAAGGGCGTCGTCGGCAAATTCGTTGAGTTCTTCGGCCCCGGCCTGTCCAACATGACGCTGGCCGACCGCGCCACCATCGGCAACATGGCGCCCGAATATGGCGCCACCTGCGGCTTCTTCCCGGTCGATGGCGAGACCATCCGCTACCTCACAATGTCCGGCCGCGAGGAAAATCGCATCGCCTTGGTCGAGGCCTATTCGAAGGCGCAGGGCATGTGGCGTGATGCAGGTTCGGGCGACCCGGTCTTCACCGATTTGCTCGAGCTTGAACTCAGCGAAGTCGTGCCGTCGATGGCCGGCCCCAAGCGTCCCGAAGGCCGCGTTGCGCTGGAAGGCATTCCGGCCGGTTTCGCCAAGGCGATGGAAACCGAATACAAGAAGGCCGCCGAAATCTCCAAGCGCTATGCCGTCGAAGGCACCGAGCATGATCTCGGCCATGGCGACGTCGTCATCGCCGCCATCACCTCCTGCACCAACACCTCCAACCCGAGCGTGCTGATCGGCGCCGGCCTCTTGGCGCGCAACGCCAACCGCGTCGGCCTCAAGCAGAAGCCCTGGGTGAAGACCTCGCTGGCGCCGGGCAGCCAGGTGGTCGCCGAATATCTCGAAAAGTCCGGCCTGCAGAAGGAGCTCGACCAGATCGGCTTCAACCTGGTCGGTTTCGGCTGCACCACCTGCATCGGCAATTCCGGCCCGCTGCCGGCGCCGATCTCCAAGACCATCAATGACAAGGGCCTGATCGCGGCCGCGGTGCTTTCCGGCAATCGCAATTTCGAAGGCCGCGTCTCGCCTGACGTGCAGGCCAACTATCTGGCTTCGCCGCCGCTGGTCGTCGCACATGCGCTGGCCGGCACGGTTACCAAGGACCTCACCACAGAACCGCTCGGCGAAGGCCGCGACGGAAAGCCGGTCTACTTGAAGGATATCTGGCCGAGCTCGGCCGAGATCCAGGAGTTCATCGAGAAGAACGTCACCCGTGAGCTTTTCGCCCGCAAATATGCCGACGTCTTCAAGGGCGACGAGTACTGGCAGAACGTCAAGGCGCCGGAAGGCCAGACCTATGCCTGGGACGACAATTCGACCTATGTGCAGAACCCGCCCTATTTCGCCGGCATGACGGCCGGTTTCGGCAAGATCGGCGACATCAAGGGCGCGCGCGTGCTTGGCCTCTTCGGCGACAAGATCACCACCGACCACATCTCCCCGGCGGGTTCGATCAAGGCGGCGTCGCCGGCCGGCAAGTACCTCACAGACCATGGCGTCGGCGTCGCCGACTTCAACCAGTACGGTACGCGGCGCGGCAATCATGAGGTGATGATGCGCGGCACCTTCGCCAACATCCGCATCCGCAACCACATGCTGGGCGAGAACGGCCGCGAGGGCGGCTACACCATCCACTACCCGTCGAAAGAAGAGGAATCGATTTACGACGCGGCGATGGAGTACAAGAAGGAAGGTGTGCCGCTGGTCATCTTCGCGGGTGTCGAATACGGCAACGGCTCCTCGCGCGACTGGGCGGCCAAGGGCACCAACCTTCTCGGTGTCCGCGCGGTCATCGCTCAGTCCTTCGAGCGCATCCACCGCTCGAACCTGGTCGGCATGGGCGTCATCCCCTTCGTCTTCGAGGAAGGTACCTCATGGGCTTCCCTCAACCTCAAGGGTGACGAAATGGTCGAGATCGATGGCCTGAGCGCAATCAAGCCGCGCCAGACCATGATCGCCAAGGTCACCTATGGCGACGGCACGGTGAAGAACGTGCCGATCATCTGCCGCATCGATACGCTGGACGAACTCGACTACTTCAAGAACGGCGGCATCCTGCAATACGTGCTGCGCGATCTGGCTGCGTAGCAGGAAGGGAATACGGGCAGCAGGGCAGTAGGAGTAGGGCAAGGAGGCCGGCCTACTGCCCTACTGCCCTACTGCCTAGTCTTTCCGAAGCATCGGCCGGTCGGACGGAAGTTCCGCCCTGTCTGCCCGCAGTAAAAACCTGCTGGGCTCAGCAAGATCTGCCGCAATCTCCTGCCGCCATGCTCCCGATCGAACCGGGCGGTGAAGTGCTCCGCCAGCAGCGGCCATACCCACGGTTGCGGCAGTAAAAATTTCACCGCAACGTGACTTCCCGTTGACTGTCGCTTCTGCCACAAATCTGGGCAACCAGAACAAGGCCGGCGTCACCGGCGGGAATCGGAACGACCATGACACCTCGACAACCCCTACGGCTTGCGGCTTTCGCGCTGGCCTTCTCGGCGCTTGCCGGGAGCGGCTTTGCCGAGGAGACCGGCGCCACCCAGGCAGAAAAGCCGCAGACCGACAAGCCCCAGATTGACAGGCCTTTGGGCGTCGTCGAGCTGTTCACCAGCCAGGGCTGCAATTCCTGTCCGCCGGCCGACGCTTTCTTTGCCGAGCTGGCCGCCAAGGACAACGTCGTCGCGCTCGCCTATCACGTCAATTACTGGGACTATCTCGGCTGGCAGGACACGCTGAGCAGCAAGGACAACACCGACCGGCAATATGACTATATGCGCGCCTTCGGCACCCGCTCCGTCTACACGCCGCAAGCCGTCATCAATGGCCGCAGCCATGTCAACGGCGCCAGCCGCAAGGAAGTCGACGGTGCGCTTGCCCGCATGGAGAAGTCCGGCGACGGCATGCGGGTCTCGATCAAGGTCAGCCGCACCAGCGACCGCGTCATGATAGATGCCGGCGATGCCGGCAGCGGCCCGACCGACGCCCATGTCGTCATCGTCTATTTCGAACCGCCGCAGACGGTTGCCATCGCCAAGGGCGAGAACACCGGCCGCTCGATGACCTACTGGAACGCCGTCTCCGGCATCCAGACCGCCGGCATGTGGCACGGCAAGGCGCAGCGCTACGAATTGCCGATGACCGAGATCGCCAAGAAAGGCGGCTGCGCGGTGCTGCTGCAATCGGTCGGCAAGGACGGCCTGCCCGGCCCGATTTTGGGCGCCGCGTTTATTCACAAGCCGTGAGAGCACCGCTAGCCTTCGTCATCCTAGGGCGGAGCAAGGAGCGAAGCGACGCTGCGCAGACCCTAGGATCCATGCCGTGACCCACGTGCTATCCGAGGGTGCAAATCCCAGTACCGGAGCGCTAGCGTCGCCGATCTCTCTTCTGGATCGTATCATTCTACGGCAAGTTTCACGGCATGGATCCTAGGGTCTGCGCGCCGCTTTGCGGCGCTCCGCCCTAGGATGACGAAGCCGCGCAACAAAAAACCGACGTCAGCTTGCTTCTGACGTCGGTCATTTAGGTTTTGGGATCGTCGCACCCGGCCTTTCCCTGGGGAAAGTCCGAGGTTGGTTCGATCCGACGCAGACCCGTGGGCGGGGGGCTTGGGGTTTACGAGCCGGTGCCGGACCGAACCGTCTCAGGCAACGCCGGTAAATTCGTCGGACATTGGGGCATGAGCGCGGATAAAATAAGGCAGGAATGTGGCGAAGCATCACCAATTCAAACACGACGTCTTACAAAAGTGACTGGACGTTGCGAAAACAGCGCAGCCCCGGGATGGTTAGCCGGGTCTTGCAATTCCACCGCGAACACGCCAACTTCTGCAAGCGAGATTCATTTTTTTAAGGGATCGCGGTATGACCGATCGCAGCGGTGGGACGGAGGATGGGGACGCATCCGCAATACTGATCCCGCTGCAGGAGGCGCGACGTGAACGCCTCGACCAGCCGGTTCGTTTCGACCGGCGTGAACTCGATGAGATCCTGAGACTCTACGGGCGTATGGTTGCGGCCAATGAATGGCGCGACTACGCCATCGATCATCTGTCTGATCGCGCAGTCTTTTCGGTCTTCCGTCGGGCCAGCGAAGTGCCGCTGTTCCAGATCGTCAAGGATCCGAAACTGGCGCGCCGGCAAGGCGCCTTCGCCGTCATTGCCGCTGGCGGCCGCATCCTCAAGCGCGGCCAGGAACTCGGCCGCGTGCTCGGCGTGTTCGACAGCAAGCTGAAGCTGGTCCCAGGCTAACTAATTATTTTGTTGCGAAATTTCTGCTCCGGCAACGAATCCGGATCGGGCGGGACTGTTGCGCCGCCATTCAGCGACAGCTGCATGAACACCGTGTCCAGCCAGCGTCCGTGCTTGTAGCCGGAGCCCTCCAGCCGGCCGGAATGACGAAAGCCGAGCTTTTCATGCAACCGCACCGAGGCGCTGTCGGCATGGCCGTCGCCGATCACAGCTATGATCTGGCGAAAACCCGCGACCCGGCAGGCCTCGATCAACGCCTGCATCAGCATGAGCCCGACGCCCTGCCCCTTGGCGTCAGGCGCGACATAGACCGAATCCTCGACGATGAATCGGTAGGCCGGGCGCGGCCGGAACGCGCCGGCATAGGCGTAGCCCAGCACCACGCCATCCTTTTCCGCCACCAGATAGGGAAAGCCGCCACCCGTCAGGCTGTCGAAGCGCGCACCCATCTCGGCGCGGCTGGGCGGCTCCAGCTCGTAGCTCGCCGTGCCATGCGTCACCGCATCGGCGTAGATCTCGGTGATTCGGTCGAGGTCGACCTCCAGGGCCCCTCGCATGGTAACAATGCTCATAATTTGTGCAAACGATTCATCCGCCTGCCATAACAGCAAAGGCCGGCACAAAAGAAAAGGGCGGCCCGGTGGGCCGCCCTTCGCCAACTCGATAGTCCAGGTGCTGGATGGGAACCCGCTTAGCGGCGGTCGCCCATGAACTGCAGCAGGAACATAAAGAGGTTGATGAAGTCGAGATAGAGCCTCAACGCGCCCATGATCGCCTTGCGGCCGGCAACGTCGGCCTGGTCGCCTTCGTAGTACATTTCCTTGATGGTCTGCGTATCATAGGCGGTGAGGCCGGCGAAGATCAGTACGCCGATCGCCGAGATGGCGAAGCCGAGCGCCGACGACTGCAGGAAGATGTTGATCAGCATGGCGATCACCAGGCCGACCACGCCCATGACCAGGAACGAGCCGAACGCCGAAAGGTCGCGCTTGGTCGTGTAGCCATAAAGCGACAGCCCGCCGAAGGCAGCCGCCGTGGCGAAGAAGGTCTGGGTGATAGAGGCGCCGGTGTAGACCAGGAAAATGGTCGACAGCGACAGGCCGACAAGGCCCGAATAGACCCAGAAGGTCGTCTGCGCCGCCGCCACGCTCATCGACTGGATCCTGAACGACAGGAAGAAGACGGCGGCGAGCGGGGCCAGGATGACCACCCAGCGGAAGGCGCTGGCGTAGATCAGCGTGCCGAAAGCGGTCAGCTGTCCGTCGCCGGTGACGGCGAGCTGGAAAGCGCCCCAGGCGGCGATGCCGGTGATGAGGAGGCCAAGCCCCATCAGATTGTAGACCTTCAGCATGTAGCTGCGCAGGCCCTGGTCAATGTCGGCGCGCGCGCCTGGCACGGCCGAAGTTTGGTAATTGCGAATGGGCTCAGCCATTGGAATCCTCTGTTGCTTCTGCCCCGTACGGTGTCAGGTCCTTAGGACCTGGGCGCCGCTGGCGGGGCTCCAGCATGCCTGTGGCGAAATATGATGGTTCTTGACGTCAAGAACAAGACCGTAACGGGCTGCAACGCTTGGTGAATCGCCGGAAGCCGGTTTTCTTGGGCTTCCACCTCGCACATTACCAAGATTTAACCGGACCAGCGGGATTCGGCCGGGATTTCCCACCTCAAAACTCAGAGGTCGCGCAGCACGGGCGCCGCCTTGTGACCGAGCACCCGCCAGGTGCCGGCAAGGCCCATGCCGACGGTGATCACCAGCGCAAACACCAAGGTCGCCACCGCCACCTCCGGCATGAAATGCGACGGCAGCGTCATGATTCGGGTGACGATGTACCAGGCCGCGATGCCGCCGGCGGCAAGCGCGAACACTGCGGTGGCCAGCCCGATCAGCATGTACTCCAGCGAAAATGCCGTGATCAGCGTCCGCCGCGTTGCGCCCAGCGTCTTCAGCACCACAGCATCGTGGATGCGGGCGCGATTTCCCGCGGCGAGCGCACCGGCCAGCACCAGAACCGAGGCGATCAGAGCCACACCGGCCGCGACCCGGATCGCCGTGCCGAGCTGGCCGACCAGCCGGTTGACGATATCGAGCGCGTCCTTGACCCGGACCGTCGTCACCGCCGGGAAGGCACGGGTGACGGCGTTGAGCAGGCGGGCATCATCTGCTGTCGTGGCATCCTTGTTGGTCAGCGTCGCCAGCCAGCCATGCGGAGCGCCTGCAAATGTGTTGGGCGAGAACACCATGACGAAATTGATGCCCATGGTCTCCCATTGCACCTCCCGGAAATTGGTGATTCTTGCCGTCACATTGCGTCCGAGCACATTGACGGTGACGGTGTCGCCGAGTTTCAGCCCGAGCGCCTTGCCTTCATCGTTGGAAAACGACACCAGCGGCTCGCCGGTATAGTTGTCCGGCCACCAACTGCCCTCGGTCAGCGTCGCGTTGGACGGCTGTTTGGCGTCATAGGTCAGGCCGCGGTCGCCGCGCAGCACCCAGGCGCCTTCCGGCGGCACATTGGCCTTGTCGACATCGACGCCGTTCAGCGCCATCACCCGGCCGCGCAGCATCGGCACCTTGACCAGCGTTCCCTTCGGCGCCTCCTTGCCGACCAAAGTGGAGAAAGCGTCTACGTCGCTGTTCTGGATGTCGAGGAAGAAGAAGTTCGGCGCCCGCTCCGGCAGGCTGCCGGAGATTTGTTGCCGCAGATTCCCGTCGATGAGCGCCAGCGTTACCAAAAGCGTCAGCCCGAGCCCCAGCGACAGCACGACGGAAGGCGTCAGCGCGCCGGGCCGGTGGATGTTGCCGATGGCGAGCCTGAGCGCAACCGAGCGCACGCGCGGGCTTTTGCGCGCCACCCATTGCACCAGCGCGCCGACGAGGCGCAGCACCAGAAAGGCAAAGATCGTGGCGCCAACGAAGATCGAGGCGATGCGCTGGTCGCCGGAAAACAGGATAGCGAGTGCGGCCAGGGCAAGCGCAATGCCGACCGCCGCCGCCAGATAGGGCAGGCGCGGAAAGCCGCGGCCTTCAAACCCCATTTCGCGAAACAAGGCGGTTGCCGGCACGTCTCGGGCGCGGCCGAGCGGCAGCAGCGCGAAAGCCAGCGTCACCAGCAGTCCGAACAGCGCCGCCATAGCCAGCGCGCCGGGATAGAAACCACCTTCCGCCGGCACCGGAATGACCGATTGCAGTGCGGCACTTGCCACGAACGGCATGGCGGCGCCGAGAATGAGGCCGAGCACGATGCCGAGGCCTGCGATGATCAGGATCTGCACGAGATAGACGGTGAAGACGAAGCCGCCCGAGGCGCCGAGGCTCTTGAAGGTGGCGATGACGCCGCGCTTGCCGTCGAGATAGGCGCGCACGGCGTTGGCGACGCCGACGCCGCCGACCACCAGCGCCGTCAGCCCGACCAGCGTCAGGAATTGCGAGAAGCGCTCGATGTTGGAGGACAGCGCCGGTGCGGCGTTGGAACGGGTACGGATCGACCAGCCGGCTTCGGGGAAATCGCTCGCCGCCTGATCCTGGATGCTTTTGAGATCGGCCTCGCTGGCGCCGGCCGGCAGCCGCACCTTGTAGGCATTTTCGACCAGGCTTCCCGGCTGGATCAGGCCGGACGCGGCAAGGCCTTGCGTCGAGGCCATCAGCCGCGGCGCGAAGCCGAAGCCGTCCGACACCGCGTCCGGTTCGCTGGCCAGCCTGGCGCGCAGTTCGAATGTCGCACTGCCGACCTTCAGCCGATCGCCGAGCTTCACCTTGAGCCGGTCGAACAACAGGTCGGGTGCCACTGCGCCAAAGACGCCGGATTTTTCGTCGAACAAATCCCGTCTCGAAAGTGCCGGCTCGGTCTCCAGCCTGCCATAGAGCGGATAGGCGTCGTCGACCGCCTTGGCCTCGACCAGCGCCTGGTCGGAGCCGTCCTCGAGCCGCGCCATCGAGCGCATATTGGCGCTGTGCGATACCGTGCCGAGACGGACGAGGAAGGCGTTTTCGGCCGGCGTCGCGTCGCGCTGGTTGATCTGGAAACGCAGATCGCCACCGAGCAGCGTCTGACCCTGATCCGCGACCCCGGCGGTGATCGCCTGCGCCACTGAATTGACGCCACCGATCGCCGCGACGCCGAGCGCGATGCAAGCAAGAAAAATCAGAAATCCGGACAGCCCGCCACGCATCTCGCGCAGGGAAAAGCGGAACGCCAGCTTCAGCGTCTGGGACAGCGGCATCAGGCCGGCACCCTGAGCGGCGCGACCGGCGCATCCTCGATGCGGCCCGAGCGCATCGACACCTGGCGCGAGCAGCGCGCCGCAAGAGCCGGATCGTGGGTGACCAGCACCAGCGTCATGCCGCGCTCGGCCGCCTTGGCGAACAGAAGGTCGGCGACCTGCCGCCCAGTCGCCTGGTCGAGATTGCCGGTCGGCTCATCGGCAATGAGAATGCGCGGCGCCGGCGCCAGAGCGCGAGCGATCGCCACGCGCTGCTGTTCACCGCCGGAGAGTTCGCCGGGATAATGGGTGACACGGTCGCTCAAGCCGACGGCCGCCAGCTCCCGCGCCGCGACGCCGAACGGATCGGCATGGCCGGCCAGTTCCAGCGGCACCGCGACATTTTCAAGCGCCGTCATGTTGGGAATGAGGTGGAAGGACTGGAAAACGATGCCAATGTTTCGGCCTCGAAACGATGCGATCTGGTCCTCGCTTTTTCCGTTCAGCGATTCGCCGGCGATGCGCACCGTGCCCGAATCGACCCGCTCCAGCCCGGCCAGCACCATCAGCAAGGTCGACTTGCCGGACCCTGAGGGACCGACAATGCCGGTCGCTTCGCCGCGCGTCACGTCGAGGCTGACGCCCTTCAGCACATGGACAGATGACGCACCATGGCCAAGGGTCAGGGATATGTCTTTCAGCTCGATGACGGCTTCTGTCACAATTAAAGCGTCCTATATGGGGATGAAGGCTCTGCCTGCCGGAAGCCGTCGCCGGAAGAATTCTTGGTCATATGGGGCCTGCCGCATGTCTTTCAAACACTCGATTGCCGCAGGGCTCATCCTTTTCCTTACCCTTTGCGGCGCCATTTCGTCGGCACGCGCCGAGACATTCACCATCGTCGGCTTCGGCGACAGCCTGATGGCGGGTTTCGGTCTCGGGCCCGGCGAAGGCTTTACCGACAAATTGCAGGCTGCCCTTCGCGCCAAGGGCCATGACGTGAGCGTCGCCAACGCCGGCGTGTCCGGCGACACGACGAGCGGCGGCCTGTCGCGGCTCGACTGGTCGGTGCCAGACGGCACAAAGCTGGTCATTCTCGAACTTGGCGCCAACGACATGCTGCGCGGCGTCTCGCCCAATATCGCCGAAAAGAACCTGGACGAGATGCTGGCGAAGCTCAAAGCGCGCAAGATCGCCGTGCTTTTGGCCGGCATGCGCGCCGCGCCCAATCTCGGCGCCGACTACCAGACCGCCTTCGATGCGATCTATCCGAAGCTGGCCGCGAAATACGATGTGCCGCTTTATCCGTTCTTTCTCGACGGCGTCGCCGGCGAGAGCGGGTTCCAGCTCGAGGACCGCCTGCACCCCAATGCCAAGGGCGTGGACCGCATGGTCGAGCGCATCCTGCCCACGGTGGAGAAGGCGATTGCAGCCGTCGAGGGCGGAGCCTGAAACGGGATATTCACTCCTGGCGCAGCCTTCCGTTAGGGAAACATTTGGGAAAGCCTGCGACCAACAAACCACTTGCCCCGCTTTAATATCGATGATTCGGTAGGGCATAGTTCGATTCGAGGAAGGGAGGCTCACCATGCCGCGTCTTTTCACCGCCCTCGAAATACCGCGTGACGCCGCTCTTTCTCTGTCCCTGCTCAGGGGCGGGCTGCCGGGGGCGCGCTGGATCGACGTTGAAAACTACCACATGACGCTACGCTTCATCGGCGATGTCGAAGGCCATATCGCTGACGAGATCGCCAACGCGCTCGACCGGGTTCACCGCCCCTCCTTCTCGCTGACATTGTCTGGGGTCGGCGCTTTCGGCCAGAAAAAGCCGCATGCCGTCTGGGCCGGCGTTTTCGCCTCACCCGATCTCTCGGCCCTGCAAGGCGAAATCGACCGCATCTGCCAGCGGCTCGGCCTGCCGGCAGACCCACGCAAGTTCACGCCGCATGTGACGCTGGCGCGTCTGCGCAATTCGAGCCCGCTGGACGTCGCGCAGTACTTGTCGGCGCGCGGCAATTTCTCGACGCTGCCGTTCCGCGTCGGCCGCTTCGTGCTGATGTCGTCGCGCGATTCGGTCGGCGGCGGACCCTACATCGTCGAGGAAGCCTGGCCGCTCTCCGGCGCCGATGCGCGCTCTTCGAGCAGCTTTGCCAGCGCTTCCGACGCTTCACGGATCATGCGGTAGACCGAAGCGAAGGCTTCCGCCCCGTCGTAATAGGGATCCGGCACGTCGCGGGCCTGTCCCTGCGCGAACTCCGCCAGCAGATGGATGCGCTCGCTTGCGTGAGCCGGCGCCAGCGCCTTCAGGTCGCGGACATTCTGCCGGTCCATGCCGAGGATCAGGTCGAAGCGGGCAAAATCCTCTGGCCTGACTTTGCGTGCCCGCTGCCCGGAAATGTCTATGCCGTGGCGGGCCGCAATTGCGATCGAGCGCGGGTCGGGCGCCTCGCCGAGGTTCCAGCCGCCGGTCGCAGCCGAGTCCAGCAGCATGTCGCGGCCGCGCTCGGCGAGCACGGCGCGAAACACGCCTTCCGCGAGTGGCGAGCGGCAGATATTGCCGAGGCAAACGAAGAGTATGGAGTTTATCGGCTTTATGCTCATCGGTATGCGCCGTTTTTGCATTTGGAAGCTCAAAAGCGCAAAGCACGCTTGGACGACTTGCATTATGGTCAGGGTCAAATCCGGGATAGCACGGGAAATCATGATGAATAGAGAAAAACTCAGCAAGGACGCCATTACAGCTGCACTGGCCGAACTGGGCGGCTGGTCGCTGGCGGCGGACGGCGCTTCCATCAAACGCAGCTTCGTCTTCAAGAATTTTTCCGAAGCCTTCGCCTTCATGACCCGCGTCGCTCTGGCCGCCGAGAAGATGGACCATCATCCCGACTGGTCGAACGTCTACAAGACGGTCGACGTGACGCTGAACACGCACGATGCCGGCGGCGTCACCGCACTGGACATTGCGCTGGCCAAGAAGATGAATGGGTACTTCAGCGGCTGACCGTCCGGCGTGCAACGCGCCTGTGCCGGCAAATCGGCGTCATCCTCTTGTAGCGGACCGGCACTTTCACCACATTTTCTGCTGGCAGCCGCGCGCAACATGGTGCGTGACGGCCCGCAGAGGAGACATTGATGGCGCAGCAACCGGGTTTTGATTTCTTCGGCTTCGGCAGCAAGCTGGGCGATGAGAGCGAAGTGCGCGCCAAATTCTGGCGCACGGCCAAGAAGGCAGCCCGGCAGATTCCGTTCATGGAAGAGGTAGTCGCCGCCTATTACTGCGCCCTCGACAAGAAGACGCCTTTGCGCGCCAAGGGCATATTGCTGGCAGCGCTCGGCTATTTCGTGCTGCCGGTCGACGTCATTCCGGATTTCGTCTTCGGCCTCGGCTTCACTGACGACATCGCCGTTCTGACGGCCGCGATCACCACCGTCAGCGCCTATATCACCCCTGCCCACCGCAAGGCTGCCAGGGAGGCGATTGCCGACAAGGGCTGAATTGGCCCTCCTATTGGCAACTGGTTCACAAGAAATCCGGCGCTCAAACAGGACAATAGCGGCTCGGCTTCGGCCGCTGCGGCCGTTGAAAAAGTCAAACTCTTGCCGCTTTCGTGGCCTCCAAGTCGCCGAAGGGACATTGCGAAAGCCGTTTTTCAAGAAGCGGCGCGGAAATGGCGGCGGTTTCCTCGGGTGGACGTCCTTTTCCGGAAGGAAATTCACCGTTTGGTAACCCAGATTAAATCAAAATGAAGCGACGGGCAGGACGCCAAGCCGGCCTGCCCCCGCACCATTTGGAATACGGGAAAAACGATGCGCGGATTGATTGCACTAGTCTCGAGCCTGGTCCTGGTGGCCTTTGCAGCGCCGGCGCTGGCGCAGCAGGCGACCAAGATCGGCCAGCACAACGCCTGGGGCACCTACAGCTATCAGGCGCAGGGCGGCAAGGTGTGCTACGTCTTGACCGTGCCGACCGACAAGCAGCCGCCGACGCTCGACCATGGCGACATGTTCTTCTTCGTCAGCCAGCGGCCGGGCCAGCAAGTGTCCTACGAACCGCAATTCATCGCCGGCTACACCTTCCAGGAAGGCTCGAAGGCCACCGTCACCATCGACAAGAAGTCGTTCTCGATGTTCACCCGCGGCAAGTCGGCCTGGGTGGAGAACGCCGCCGAAGAGCCGGTGCTGATCGCCGCCATGAAGACCGGCACCGACATGAAGGTGTCGGCAAAGTCGGGCCGCGGCAACACGACAACCTATGTGTTTTCGCTGAAAGGCATTTCGGCCGCGCTGTCGTCGATCGCCAAGTGTAATTAGGCGGGGCAGCGGCGCGTACAACGCTCCGCATGACTCTCACCGCAACCTGTGCTATGCGGCGCGCTTCTTTTCGGCACGATGGATGAAATCGGCCGCAATTCGCTTATATTGGCGCTGATATGACCCTTTCCTTCGATCTCACCACTGAGGGCGCACGCGATGCGTTGCGCGCCCGCGCTGCATCGGCTGAAAAGCCGTCGCTGATCGGCCTGACCCGCGCAGAGCTCGCAGAAGCCCTTGTCGGTGCCGGTATCGTGCCCGAGCGCCAGGCGAAAATGCGCGCCCAGCAGCTGTGGCACTGGATGTATGTGCGCGGCGTCTCCGACTTTGCCGGCATGTTCAACATCTCCAAGGATCTGCGCGCCGAACTCGACAAGCATTTCACCGTCGCCCGGCCCGAGATCGTCGAGGAACAGGTTTCCTCCGACGGCACGCGCAAGTGGCTGTTCCGCTTTCCACCGCGCGGCGCCGGCCGTCCCGTCGAGATCGAGACCGTCTACATCCCCGAGGAGGGCCGCGGCACGCTGTGCATCTCCTCGCAGGTTGGCTGCACGCTGACTTGCTCCTTCTGCCACACCGGCACGCAGAAACTGGTCCGCAATCTGACTGCGGAAGAGATCCTTGCCCAGTTGCTCACCGCCCGCGACCGGCTCGGCGATTTCCCCGACCGCGACACGCCCGACGGCGCCATCGTGCCGGCCGAGGGCCGCAAGGTCTCCAACATCGTCATGATGGGCATGGGCGAGCCGCTGTACAATTTCGAGGCGGTGAAGAAGGCGCTGCTGATCGCCTCCGACGGCGACGGCCTGTCGCTGTCCAAGCGCCGCATCACGCTGTCGACCTCCGGCGTCGTGCCCGAAATCCTGCGCACCGGCGAGGAAATCGGCGTCATGCTGGCGATCTCGCTGCACGCCACCAATGACGATCTGCGCGACCTGCTTGTGCCGATCAACAAGAAGTATCCGTTGAAGGAACTGATTGCCGCCTGCCGCGCCTATCCGGGCCTGTCCAACGCCAAGCGCATCACCTTCGAATATGTGATGCTGAAGGACGTCAACGATTCCATCGAAGACGCCAAGGGTCTGATCAAGCTGCTCAAGGGCATTCCGGCCAAGATCAATCTCATCCCGTTCAACCCATGGCCGGGCACTAACTACCAGTGCTCGGACTGGGAGACGATCGAGAAGTTTGCCGACTACATCAACAATGCCGGCTACGCCTCGCCAATCCGCACCCCGCGCGGCCGCGACATCCTGGCCGCCTGCGGCCAGCTCAAGTCGGACTCCGAACGCATGCGCAAGGTCGACCGGCTGGCGCTGGAAGCCATGATGATCGCGGGGCACGGCGAGGCGTGAGTCGCCTCATCGCATACCTCGTCCGCTTCGCCGTCATCCTGTTCGGCTATATCGTCGCCTCGCTGGCGGCGAGCGCCTTTCTCAACGTCCTGTTCCTGGCCTCGCTCGGGTACGCGCCGGAACATGCCCACCCGACCGCAACCGCTTCGCTGTATTTCTCGATCCCCTTCGTGGCGCTGTTCGTCGCCTATTTCGCCTTCATGCCGGCAGCCATCGTCATCCTGATCTCGGAGATACTCAGCCGCCGCGACTGGCTGTTCTATGCGCTTGCGGGCGGCATCGTGGCCGCTGCCTTTCTCGGCTTCGTCCACCAGAATGCCGATATCAATTTCGACGTCACCGAGCCGCGCGCCATCGCCGCCGTGATCGGTTGCGGCATGGTCGGCGGCATCTTCTACTGGTTAAGCGCCGGCCGCTGGGCCGGAAGCTGGTGGCAGGTGCCTACTTCGCCTGAGCGGTCAGAATCTTGAGCGCGAAGGCCGAAAACACCCCGGCAAAGAGATAGTCGACCACCCGCGTCACCCGCGGGCTGGCCTTCATCGCTGCCGAGAACTTTTCCGCGGCAAACACCATCGGCGCCGTCACCGGGATCGACAGCACGATGAACATGACGCCAAGGAAGAACAATTGTCCCGGCGCGTTCGGATCATGCGCCGAGACGAACTGCGGCAGAAACGTCATGAAGAACAGGATGATCTTCGGGTTGAGCAGATTGACGCCGAGCCCGGCGGCCCAGCTGCGGAACAGCGAAATCTGCGGCCCGCTCTTCCTCTCGGGCGAAAATGCCGAGCCCTTCGTGAGCGCCTGCCAGGCCAGGAAGACGAGATAGGCTGCACCAAAAATCTTCAGCACGAGGAAGGCCATTGGCGAGGCGACGATCAGCGCCGAGATGCCGACAGCCACCAAAGTTGTGTGGATCAGCGTACCGCACAGCGCTCCGGCCAGCGAGGCAAAGCCGGCGGAGCGCCCCTGGCTCAGCGTGCGCGAGACGAAAAGGGTCATGTCCGGACCGGGCGTGATCGCCAGGATCATGGTGGCGATGGCGAACTGGATCAGCGTCGTGGTGTCGGGAATGAAGGACATGGTCGCCCCTGCGCGCGAAAGGATGCGCAGCCCTATAGCGCAGGCGTCGGAGCCCTTCCAGCCGCTGACGGGTGCATCATCTGGTCCAGCGATCAGCGTTCGTCCCTTGCGCTGGCCGGAAAGCCCGTGATACCTCGCCCGCGAAGAACCCTTGTCGCGGAACCGCCAACAATGTCGAAGACCAAAGACGTCAAGAAGGTCGTGCTCGCCTATTCCGGCGGCCTCGACACCTCCATCATCCTGAAATGGCTGCAGACCGAACTCGGCGCAGAAGTCGTCACCTTCACCGCCGATCTCGGCCAGGGCGGCGAACTGGAGCCGGCGCGCAAGAAGGCCGAGATGATGGGCATCAAGGATATCCGCGTCGTCGACGTGCGCGAGGAATTCGTCTCCGACTTCGTCTTCCCGATGTTTCGCGCCAACGCCGTCTATGAAGGCACCTACCTGCTCGGTACCTCGATCGCCAGGCCGCTGATCTCCAAGCATCTGGTCGAGATCGCCAGGGAGACCGGGGCCGACGCGATTGCGCATGGTGCCACCGGCAAGGGCAACGACCAGGTCCGTTTCGAGCTTTCGGCCTATGCGCTGAACCCCGACATCAAGGTCATCGCGCCCTGGCGCGACTGGTCGTTCAAGTCGCGCACCGACCTGATCAACTTCGCCGAGCAGCACCAGATCCCGGTGGCGAAGGACAAGCGCGGCGAGGCTCCGTTCTCGGTCGACGCCAACCTCCTGCACTCGTCCTCCGAGGGTAAGGTGCTGGAAGACCCGTGGAGCGAGCCACCGGAATTCGTCCACCAGCGCACGGTCTCGCCGATGGACGCGCCGGACAAGGTCACCGAGATCGAGATCGAGTTCCTCAAGGGCGACCCGATCGCGCTCAACGGCAAGAAACTGTCGCCGGCCGCGATGCTGACGGCGCTCAACGATCTCGGCCGCGACAATGGCATCGGCCGGCTCGATCTGGTCGAGAACCGCTTCGTCGGCATGAAGTCGCGCGGCGTCTACGAAACGCCCGGCGGCACGATCCTGATCGTGGCCCACCGCGCCATCGAATCGATAACGCTCGACCGCGGTGCCGGCCACCTCAAGGACGAGTTCATGCCCCGCTATGCCGAGTTGATCTACAACGGCTTCTGGTTCTCGCCCGAGCGGCTGATGCTGCAGGCGATGATCGACAAGAGTCAGGAAGACGTCGAAGGTACGGTGCGGCTGAAGCTCTACAAGGGCAACGTCATGGTCACCGGCCGCAAGTCGAAGAAGACGCTCTATTCCGACGCGCTGGTCACCTTCGAGGACGACCGCGGCGCCTACGACCAGAAGGATGCCGCAGGCTTCATCCGCCTCAATGCGCTCAGGCTGCGCACGCTGGCGGCGAGGAACCGGCGTTGAGGCCGCCAATCTCCCCCCTTGCGGGGGAGATGCCCGGCAGGGCAGAGGGGGTGTGAAGGATCGCCAGCATCTCGCGATTTGCTGCGCGGGTTCGGCCAAGGTTGGATGGACAGTTTGCTGGATAGGCTGGAGGGGCAGCACCCCCCTCTGTCCTGCCGGACATCTCCCCCGCAAGGGGGGAGATCAACCGTCACCTCGGCCTCGCTAATCTCCGCAAGCATCCACAAGAAAGCCCGGCGCATGGCCGGACCTCCCCATCGAATAGAGATTTCTGTCAGTTGCCGTCGATCGCGTCGGCGATCTGGGCGATGGCCTGCTGGTAGACGCTGGCCGAATTCCAGCCGGCAATTGCGCCCATATTCGAGCTCGCACTGGCACCCGCTCGCCAGCCATGGCCCTTGAGGAAGTTGGCGGTGGAAGCCAGAGCCGTCGCCTTGTCGCGCAGATTTGCGTTGCCGACGCCATACTTCAGGACATTGCCCGGCAGGAACTGCGTGTGGCCGATCTCGCCATGCGCGGCCCCGACCGACGATGCGCTCAGCGCGCCGCGATCGACCAGCTTAAGCGCCGCAATGGCATGCGGGTAGAAGAACCCCGGACGGCGGCAATCATAGGCAAGCGTCAAAATGGCAGAGACGGTGTTCTGGTTGCCCATGGCGGACCCGAAGCCGGTCTCCATGCCCCAGATGGCGAGCAGCACGCCCGGCGACACGCCGTAATTGCTCTCGATCCTCTCGAACATGGCGGCGTTCTGCTTCTTCAGCGAACGGCCCCTGGAAATGATCGACGCCCCGCCACGGCGCTTCATGAAAGCGTCCACCGAGCCGCTGAACGCCTTGTGGATCGCGCGGTCGACGGAGATCGTCTTTGTCGCGTAGCTGGCGCCGGCCAGAGCGGCCAGGCCCTTGGGGCCAACACCTTCGGACTTGGCCTCTGCCGCGAACTCCGGCTTCCACGCCTCGAAACCGGCGCCGGTCTTGCCGCAACTGGCCGCCGCCTGCGCGCCCGTCGCCAGCGCAAGCATCGCCCCCACCGTGGCAGCAAAAATCTTTCCCTTGGCAAACAATGCCATGTTTCTCTCCTGATTGCCTGAATCACGTCCCGGTTGTGAACTTGCCAGTGAAACGCGCCATTGTCACCGTACCCAGGCGCTACGCTGGCCAATGCAGCGGAATTTGCCTACGATCAAGTGCTTATTGTGGCGGGGAAACCATGGAAGACGTTGATGTCGTTATCATCGGCGCCGGTTCGGCGGGCTTGGCTGCCGCCAGGACCATTCGTGCCGCGGGCCTTTCCTTCAGGCTGCTCGAAGCCATGGGCCGCATCGGCGGCCGCGCTTGGACCAGCGACCAGCATTTCGGCATCCCGTTCGACATTGGCTGCGCCTGGCTGCATGCCGCCGACCGCAATCCCTATTTTCCCGAGGCGCAAGCCGCCGGCTGGACGCTGCATCATCACGACATGAATGTCGACCACCTCTACTACCGCCAGCGCAAGGCGAGCGAGCAGGAGGAGGCCGAGATGAAAGCCGCCGATGCGCGGCTGTTCGAACTGCTGGCCACCCATCAGGTGGACGAGGGCGACGACGACCGGCTGTCGACGCTGCTGGCCAAGGGCCAGGCGCCGCGCGCCGCCGCCACTTTCGCCGGACCGATGGATTTCGGCGCCGACGAGGACGAGATCTCGATCCGTGATTTCCAGGCCGCAGCCGACCTCGACCCGAACTATTTCAGCAAGGAAGGCTTCGGCGCGCTGGTCGCCCGCTTCGGCGAAGACCTGCCGGTTGAACTGTCGACGCCGGTGCGCAAGATCCTGTGGGATGTTCCGGGCGTCGCCTGCGTCACCGATCGCGGCACCGTGCGCGCCAAGGCGGTGATCGTCACCGCCTCGCCGGCGGTTCTCGCCTTCGAGGAGATCGAGTTTTCGCCGGCGCTTCCCGACACGCATTTCGGCGCCTTTTTCGACCTGCCGATGGGCATGCTGACCAAACTGCCGGTGGAGATCCGCGGCACCAGGCTGGGCCTCGAACCCTTCGACGACCTGTTGATCGAACGCATGGCCCGGCACGACATCTATTTCCTGTGCTTTCCCTTCGACCTCGATTTGATGGTCGGTTTCGTCGGCGGCGACTTTGCCTGGGAGATGTCGGCGGCCGGCGAGGCGGCCGGCGTCGACTTCGTCATCGACCGGCTGTGCGGCATTTTCGGCAGCGACACCAGAAAGCATGTGGCGCGCGCCATGATGACCAAGTGGGGCGAAGAGCGCTTCGTGCGCGGCGCTTATGCGGCGGCCCGCCCCGGACGCTCCCGGGCCCGCGCTACGCTGATGCAGCCGGTGGCGGAAAAGATCTTCTTCGCCGGCGAGCACCTGGCCGGGCCGCTGATCCAGACCTGCGGCGGCGCGCGCCTGTCGGGCGAGAACGTGGCGCGCCAGGTCGCCGCCCGGCTGGCAGTGAAATAGCGCCGGGACGGCGGAACGCCCGCCGATCACTGGCGTTTTGGGCAGCGCGCCGCGCATACCATATATCCTGCCGTGACGAATTGAGGCCGAGATGAAACTGTTCGACTGCCCGCATTGCGGCCACCGTCTCTACTTCGAGAACGCGCAGTGCCTGAATTGCTCGAACCTCGTGCTTTACGATCCCGAGCATGCACGCTTCGCCCTGTCTGATATCGACGGCATCTTCCACTGCACCAACGCCGATGAATGCGCCTGCAACTGGATGGCCGAGCCGGGCCAGCCCTTCTGCCGCGCCTGCGTGCTGAACAAGCTGATCCCGGATCTCTCCGTCGACGGCAACCGTCGTCGCTGGATCCGCGTCGAGGCAGCCAAGAAGCGCGCCATCTATTCCCTGCTTGCCGTCGGCCTGCCGGTGGCGCCCAAGCAGAATCCCGGCGACGAGATCGGGCTCGCCTTCGACTTCCTGGCCGACCCGATCGGCGGTGGCCCCGGCGGCGAGCGCATTCTGACCGGCCACGACAACGGCCTGATCACGCTTAACGTCGCCGAGGCGGATTCGGCCGAGCGCGAGCGGAGGCGCGTCGAGATGGGCGAGAACTACCGCACGCTGCTCGGCCATTTCCGCCATGAGCTCGGCCACTATTACTGGGACAGGCTGATCCGCGACGACCCGCAGAGGCTCGACGCCTTTCGCGCGCTGTTCGGGGACGAACGCGTCGATTACGAGCGTGCGCTGCAGACCTACTACGCCAATGGCGCGGCGCCCGACTGGCAACAGAGCCACATTTCGGCCTATGCGACGTCGCACCCGTGGGAGGACTGGGCCGAGACCTGGGCGCACCATCTGCACATCACCGACACGCTGGAGATGGTGCACGCGTTGAATTTTCCGCTCGGCCAGCTGGAAACGATGGAGACCAATGTGCTGCCGCAGAGCGACACCGGCGGCCGCCTGCAGGCCGCACCCGCGGAACCCGATGCTGTGCCCGAGCCGTTCGAAAAGATCCTCGCCCGCTGGCTGGTGCTGTCGGAAGCCTCCAACTCGATCAACCGCTGCATGGGCCTGCCCGACCTCTATCCTTTCGTCATTTCGGACGTGACGGCGCAGAAACTCGCCTTCGTGCATGAGCTTTTGACCGGTTTGCCGAAAGAAACCGGAACAAATCGTGAGCCGGTAGGGGCATTTTAGCCGGAACGCATGCGCTCTGTTTTCGTTTGGGGTCGCGAGGGACCATGAAAACGGAGAGAAACCATGAGACGCATACTGTTTCCGGCTGTCGCCGGGGCGCTTGTCGCCATGTCGGGTGCGGCACTTGCCGATACTGCCGTCTCGGCCGTCACCGATCTTAACGTGCGCGCCGGCCCCGGCCCGCAATATCCGGTGATCGGCGTGCTTGCCGCCGGCCAGTCGGCGACGCTCAATGGCTGCATCGAAAACAGCAAATGGTGCACCATCGCCGAAGCCGGTGGCCAGGGCTGGGTCTATTCCGACTATGTGACGGCCGATTTCGGCGGCAACCGGGTCGTGCTGACGCGCCGCCCCGCCGACGCCGCCATCACCGTCGTTACACCGCCGCAGGATGATTATCCCGACACGTATACCGGCGCGATCCTTTCCGATGATGGCCCGATCGACGCCATCGACAGGCCGCCGGCTGAAGTCGGCACCTATGTCAGCACGCATCGGCTCGACCCCGTCTATCTCGACGGCGAGGTGGTGACCGGCGCGACCTTGCCCGACACCGTCGAGCTGCGCGAAATCCCCGACTACCGCTACCGCTATGTCTATGTGAACGGCCAGCAGGCGCTGGTCGACCCGCAGACACGGCGTATCATGTACGTCGTGCGCTGATTTTTTGCCTGGAATGAGAACTTCGTGCCGCCCTCCTGCCTGGCTGAGGGCGGCACAAGCGCTTGTGGAACAGCGGCAATTGCGCGCAGCGCGCCGATCCCCTAGATCATGCGACCCGATGCGTTCGGCAGAGGAATTCGCGTGATATCAGATCCAACCGCCTTCGAGCGCTATCGCAACACCGCGACCGAAAAGACGAACCTGCCGCGCCTGGTGATCGGAACGGCCATTGTTGTCCTGTTCTGGGTGGCGGTCACCCTGGTTGTGGTGCTTGGCGGCACCTATCTCGCCATCATCTGGCGTATCTTGCCGGGCGATCCGCGCGGCCCGCTACAGGGTTTTCTGGCTTCGCCGATCGGCATACTCACCGCGCTAACCTCGTTCGCCGGCATCTGGCTCGGCTTGTGGCTTGCCATGCGTTTCGTCCATGGCGAGCCGCTGACGGCGCTTTTCGGCGCCAGCCGCCGCGTCTCCTGGCCGGGCTTCCTCAAGGGGCTGATCGCGGTGCTGGTCACATCGGCGCTTTCCGAAGTCCTGCTCTATTGCCTGCAGCCCGAGATTGTGCGCGGCACGATCAGCCTGTCGACCTGGCTGCTGTTCCTGGTCCCGATCGTGGCGCTGACCCTGCTGCAGACCTCGTCGGAGGAGATACTGTTTCGCGGCTATCTGCCGCGCGGCCTGGCCAAGCGCTTCGACAGCCCGTACGTCTGGGCGCTGTTGCCCGCCTTGCTGTTTACCTCCCTGCATTGGAGCCCAGCTTCGAGCCCCGCCATCAACGCCTGCGTGCTGGCCTCGATCGCCGCCTTCGCTCTGCTGTTGACGCTTGTGGTCTATGTCACCGGCAATCTCGGCGCCGCCTTCGGCGCCCATCTCGGCAACAATCTCACCGGCTTCCTGCTGATCTCGCACCAGGAGAACTACAATTCCTTCGCCCTGTTCAACGCCAAGCCGCTGGAAGGCCCCGACTGGACGACGACGGATGCGGTCATCATCGCCGCCATCGGCATCGTCTGCACCTTGCTGACGATCGTGCTGCTCCTGCACCCACGCTCGCCGCTGAAGGTCACGTCGGACTTCGGGATGCAGCCAGGGTGAACTGAGCCAGGATCGGCGCACAGACGGGCAAGCCGGCCCTATCTTGACTCTTCGGCCGATTTCCTGTCTACAGCCCCCGAATTCCGCGACGAGTATCCCTCCGAGCAAGCCGACCAGGACGCCAAAGCCTCTTTGAGGTGGGTGCTGTAAACAGATCCTGGAGGCCAACACCCGGCAGCGCTGAGCGCCCCCGGGTGCTTTTTGGCTTTGCGCTTGATCGGGCTTTGGTTTGGACAAGCTCTTTTGTTTGGACACTTGGCGCGAACGCATTACCTCTCGGATCGAACCCGAACCGAGATTGAAGGACGCTAGATGTTTGAATCGCTGCAAGAGCGCCTTGGCTCCATCCTGAACGGCCTGACCGGCCGCGGCGCGCTGTCGGAGGCGGATGTCTCGGCGGCGTTGCGCGAGGTGCGGCGTGCGCTGCTCGAGGCCGACGTGGCGCTGGAAGTGGTGCGGTCCTTCACCGACAAGGTGCGCGAGAAGGCCGTCGGCGCCGCCGTACTGAAGGCGATCAAGCCCGGACAGATGGTCGTCAAGATCGTCCATGACGAGCTGGTCGACATGCTCGGCGCCGAAGGCGTCGCCATCGACCTCAACGCGCCCGCCCCGGTCGTCATCATGATGGTCGGCCTGCAGGGCTCCGGCAAGACCACGACCTCGGCCAAGATCGCCAAGCGGCTGACCGAGCGCCAGAACAAGAAAGTCCTGATGGCCTCGCTCGACACGCGGCGGCCCGCAGCACAAGAGCAGCTCCGCCAGCTCGGCGAGCAGGTCAAGGTGGCGACGCTGCCTGTCATATCAGGCCAGAACCCGGTCGACATCGCCAGGCGCGCCGTGCAGGCGGCCAAGCTCGGCGGCCACGATGTCGTCATCCTCGACACGGCCGGCCGCACCCATATCGACGAGCCGTTGATGGTCGAGATGGCCGACATCAAGAAGGTGTCGAGCCCGCACGAGATCCTGCTGGTCGCGGATTCGCTGACCGGCCAGGACGCCGTCAACCTGGCCAAAAGCTTCGACGAACGCGTCGGCATCACCGGCCTTGTGCTGACCCGCATGGACGGCGACGGCCGCGGGGGCGCCGCCCTTTCGATGCGCGCCGTCACCGGCAAGCCGATCAAGCTGATCGGCACCGGCGAAAAAATGGATGGGCTGGAGGAATTCCACCCCAAGCGCATCGCCGACCGCATCCTCGGCATGGGCGACATCGTCAGCCTCGTCGAAAAGGCCGCCGAGAACATCGACGCCGAGCAGGCGGCCGCGATGGCCAGGAAGATGCAGTCGGGGAAGTTCGACCTGAACGACCTTGCCGGGCAGCTTCAGCAGATGTCGAAAATGGGCGGCATGGGCGGGATCATGGGCATGATGCCCGGCATGGGCAAAATGAAGGACCAGATGGCCGCCGCCGGCCTCGACGACAAGATGTTCGGCCGCCAGCTCGCCATCATCTCGTCGATGACCAAGGCCGAGCGCGCCAATCCCGATATTTTGAAGCATTCGCGCAAGAAGCGCATTGCCGCCGGCTCCGGCACCGACGCGGCCGAAATCAACAAGCTCTTGAAGATGCATCGCGGCATGGCCGACATGATGAAGGCGATGGGCGGGAAGGGCAAAGGCGGCGGCCTCATGCGCGGCATGATGGGCGGCCTTGCCTCGAAAATGGGCCTCGGCGGCATGATGCCGGGCGGAATGGGTGGCATGGGCGGCGGCATGCCGGACCTGTCAAAGATGGATCCCAAACAGCTCGAAGCCTTGCAGAAGCAGGCGCAAGCCGCCGGTCTCGGCGGCATGAAGGGGCTGCCCGGCGGGCTCCCCGGCGGCGGTGGCCTGCCCGGGCTGCCTGGCGGCATGAAACTTCCGGGGCTTCCCGGTCTGGGCGGCGGCGGCGGACTGCCCGGTTTGGGCAAGAAGAAGTGAGGACGCTATGAACGAAGAAAAGGACATGGCCGACGCACGTACCATCCTGGCCGGCTACCGCGCCTCGATCGACAATATCGACGCCGCCCTCATCCACATGCTGGCCGAGCGCTTCCGCTGCACCAAGGCGGTCGGCGTCTTGAAGGCCGAGCATGGCTTGCCGCCGGCCGACCCGGCACGCGAGCAGCAGCAGATCACTCGCCTTCGCCAGTTGGCGAAGGATGCCCATCTCGACCCCGATTTCGCGGAAAAATTCCTCAACTTCGTCGTCCGCGAAGTGATCCGCCATCACGAGCAGATCGCCGCGTCCAACGGCGCAAGCAAAGCCGGCTAACAACTAGCCACACCCTACCATCGAAATCAGAGCTTTTAGGAGAAATGAAATGGCACTGAAGATCAGACTGGCCCGTGCGGGCTCGAAGAAGCGTCCTTACTACCACGTCGTCATCGCCGACGCCCGTTCGCCGCGCGACGGCCGGTTCATCGAGTCGATCGGCTCGTGGAACCCGCTGCTGCCGAAGGACGGCGAGCGCGTCAAGGTCGACGCCGACCGCGTCAAGCACTGGCTGTCGCACGGCGCCCAGCCGACCGACCGCGTGCTGCGCTTCCTTGACGAGGCCGGCCTGCTCAAGCGCGAGGCCCGCTCCAACCCGAAGAAGGCCGAGCCGGGCAAGAAGGCGCAGGAACGCGCCGCTCTGCTGAAGAAGGCACAGGACGATGCAGCTGCAGCCGTTGCCGCCGCTGCCGCCGCCCCGGCCGAGGCGGAAGCCGCCACCGCCGAATAAGCGTTCGCTTTATCGCATCGACAAAACGGCGGGCCTGTGCCCGCCGTTTTGCTATTCTGCTGCATAGCGGCAGGCTGGCGGATGAGGATGGCTGAGCGGGCGATCACGCAAGAAACCCTGTCCGGCGAGGTTGCCGGAACGCTGTTGCGGTGCGCCGGCGCCACGACGGGTGTCGTGGTGTTGAGCGGATCGAGCGGCCGTGTCGACGTCGCCCGTGCCCGGTTGTTTGCCAATGAGGGTGCATCGGCACTCGCGCTCCAGTGGTTCGGCGGCGATGGCCAGGTGCCCGGCATTTGCGAGATCCCGCTTGAGACGTTTTTCGCGGCGACCGATTATCTTGTCGGGCTGGGCTGCCGGCGCATCGTCTATATCGGGACGTCGAAAGGCGCCGAGGCATCGCTGCTTGCGGCGGCTCATGATCCGCGCATCGACGCCGTGGTTGCGATCAGCCCGACATCGGTCGTCTGGGGCAATATCGGACCGGGCCGCGACGGCATTAGCTGGCCGGAGCGATCGTCATGGACACTCAAGGGGGTTCCTTTGCCGTTTGTCCCGAGCGCTCCTGACTGGAGCGCGAAGTATGTCGGCGGTCTGGTGTCGTACCGGGAGCTTTTCCAACGCGCCTTGCAAACCTTCAAGGATGCAGCGGGCAAGTCCGCCATTCCCGTCGAGGCAATTTCGGCAGAAATCGTCCTGGTTGCTGGCGGCGACGACGCGCTGTGGCCGTCTCTCGACTTTGCGCAATCGATCGTTCGCAAGCGAAAGGATGCCGGCAAGACCGCGCACCTCATCTCGGCGCCGGACGCGGGCCACCGCATCCTCTTGCCGGGTGAAACCACCCCACGCTCGGGGCTGCATGCCCATGGCGGCAACGACGACGCCGATAGACGCTTGGGCCGCTTGGCTTGGGAACATATTCTGGCATCGCTATAGCGCAAGCCGCCACGGTCCAGTTGTCTCGGGCAATGCGAAACCGGCGGTCCGTAGCCGCCGGTTTCGATGTTGGATCAGGTGCGTTCAATAACCTTCCGGGCAGCTGTCGATGTAGGTGCGCCCATAACGGTCGCGATAACGGCACTGGCCGCTCTCGCTGGCATGGCCGATCAGGGCGCCAGCGACGGCGCCAACGGCGCCGCCGACGACGGCACCCTTAACCGGATCATTTGCCACCGCCGCGCCAACCGCCGCGCCGCCGAGGCCGCCGACTGCGGCACCCTTTTCGGTTTGCGAGCACGCGCCGAGCGCGGTCGCCAGCACCAGAATGATAATCGCTTTTTTCATCGTCGTTCCTCTCTCACGCGGATCGCCGTCCTCGCCGCCATGGTTTTAACTCTCAGACGGCTAATTTGATCCCGAAGCCGTGGGAGATCACGGTGTCTGGGTCGGTCAAGTTCGTATCGATCGGCGCAGAGCCTATTGAAATTCCAGACGTTTTTACCGCTCGGTTGCCTTCTTCAGATTGTTGAGGCCCGCCTCGAAATCCTTGCCGATCAGCGTGTCGAAATTCATGAACAGGCCCATCAGCTTGGCAATGAAGGGCCGGCTGCCGCGCATCGCCCAGGTAACAATGGTGGTGTCACTGGCTGGCTTCAGGGTGAAGTCGACGCTGTTGTTGGCACGGAACGGCTTCTCGAAGTCGAGCTTGAGCGACACCAGCGACGACGGCACGGAATTGACGATCTCCATGCGCCCCTTGCCGGCCTTGGCATTGCCTTCCCAGGCATAGGCCGCGCCCTTGCCGGCATCAGTGCCGGACAGCGTGCGCTTCATCTGCGGGTCGAGCTTTTCGTAGGGCGACCATTGGGGCCAGCGCTTGAAATCGTTGATAAGCGGAAAGATCGCTTCCGGCGGAGCCTTGATGCTGGCCGTGCGAGAGGTGACGAAATCATTCGGCAGTGTCGCGGCATAGACGAGGACGGCGGCGATGATGACGACCAGGAGGATGAGGATGGTGCTGAACATGTTGTTATCCTTCGAGTTTAGCGGCTGAACGGGATCAAAGCGCGCACTCTTGGGTCGCGCAGATACAGGCCGCCCCACAGGATGATGCCGAGATAGACGCCGAACAGCGTGTGCGAGAACAACGGGCTGCCGACGCGCATATGGGTGGCGATGGCGCCGCCGAGATAGCCGGTGAGCAGGATGGCGCCGAGCACCGAGGTGCGGGGCAGCGCGTAGAGCGCGGTCGACACAAGCCCGATAATGCCGAGCATGCGCGCGACGTTGACGTCGGCCGGCCAGCCGAGCGGCACCATGGTCTGGGTCACGACATCGAGCGGCGGCAGCTTGATGACAGCGTCGAAGATCATGAACAGGATGATGAGACCGCTGAGCACGCGGCCGGTCCACAAGGCGCCCGCGGAGGGCGTGGTTTGAGCCATGGTCATAGGTGTTCCCTTCAGGTTAGTTTCAAGCCTGGCGTTCTCGCCAGGGGTTGAACCAAGGACGCCCGGCAAGGCTACGATCCTACAGGGTCGGGATTCTTTTCGGCTTGGCGCGATCTGCGTCGCGGTTCCTACGAAAAATAGAACTTCTCCGCCGGCAGCATTTTCGGCGGCGTTTCGCCCAGCGCCTCGAACACCGAGATTTCGCAGACACGGCAGAGACTATCGAGCGCCAGATCGTTGGCTTCGGTGCCGAACGGATCCTCGAGCTCTTCCGAAAGCGCGTCGAGGCCGAAGAAGGTGTAGGCGATCAGCGCCGTGAACAGCGGCGTCGCCCAGCCCGTGGTCGAGACCAGTCCGATCGGCAGCAGCAGGCAAACGATATAAGCGGTGCGATGCACCAAAAGCGTATAGGCAAAGGGTAAAGGCGTGCCGGCGATTCGCTCGCAGCCGGCCTGGATGGCGGTGATAGACGCCAATCTTTCATCGAGGATGCGAAAGCCGATCGGATCGACCTCGCCCGCACGGCGCTGGGCATTGGCGCGGCGGCCCATGCGCCGGACCATCTCATCCGCCGGATTGGCGGACTGGCCTGCCGTATCGGCTTCGGCATCGATGAAGCCGCGGGCGTCCTTGATGCTGTCGGTCTTGCGCAACTGCCCGCGCAGGAAGTGGCAGAAGCGAGCGCCTCCATCAACAAAGCGCGCTGTTCGGCCGGTTCAGCAACCAGGCCGGTGGTAACGCGCGCCAGGTTGCGGATTTCGAAGACCAGCGCGCCCCACAGCTTGCGCGCCTCCCACCAGCGGTCGTAGGCGGCGTTGTTGCGAAACGACAGGTAGATCGACAGGGTCACGCCGACCAGCCCGAAAGGCGTGATGTTGAAGACGCCGAGATCGAGATCGAAATGGCGCGCCACCGCCAAGATGATTGCAGAATAAAGCGCGAAGCCGAGGATTTGCGGCAGGATGCGTGGCACCACCGAGCCGCGCATGACGAAGAACAACTGCAAGAATGTCGGGCGCGGGCGAACGATCATGGGCAGAGCCTTTCGAAGACCGGGGCTGGTCCCCCTCGATTGTGCGAGGCAACGGCCCGTCAAGCTCAGCCGCCAGCGACATCGCCATGTCGTGCCCGTGCCTTCTATCGGCAGTCGCGTATATTGAAGAGCTGCGAGCCGCCCGCTTAACCTCAGCGAGGACAGGAATGACCGGCGAGACAGATCTGAAAAAACTGCTGGCGACGATGACGCCGGAGCTTGTGCCGGGCGTGCGCGTCTTCGCCACGCTGGCACCCGGCGCCACCAGGCCGGAAGGCCTCGATCCGGTGATGGTCTTTCACGAGCGCGAGGGCACGACGCTGATTGTAGCCGAGGAGGCGGCCAGGGCAGCCGGCCTGACTGCTTCGTTCCGCTGCCGCATGATCACGCTGAACATCCATTCGTCGCTGGAAGCCGTCGGCTTCCTCGCCGCCATCACGACGCGGCTGGCCACGGCCGGCATGGGCGTCAATCCGGTCTCGGCTTTTTATCACGATCATCTGTTTGTGCCCGCCGACCGGGCCGAGGAAGCGCTTGAACTGCTGCGCCAATTGGCCAGGGACAGTGCCGGCTGAGCTGTCAGGCTCGGGGCACCGAGGCCAGCGCTGCCCCTCATCCGCCCTTCGGGCACCTTCTCCCCGTTGAACGGGGAGAAGGAAGAAGTGCCCCGGCCAACGGCCGAGCCCGCGACTGCGGGCCGCCGGTCGTCCGGCGCCCCCGCGGAGGGCCAGCCGCGCAAGCGGTGGTGCGGCCCGTGAGCGAAAACAAAAAAGCCGTCAGGCCGCCTTCTTCTTCGGCTGGATCAGGCCGCGCTCGACCAGCAGCTCGGCGATCTGCACCGCATTGAGCGCCGCGCCCTTGCGCAGATTGTCCGACACGATCCACATCGACAGGCCGTTGTCGATGGTCGAATCCTCGCGGATGCGCGAAATGAAGGTAGCGTCTTCGCCGGCCGATTCGAGCGGCGTGATGTAACCGCCATCCTCGCGCTTGTCCAAGACCTGGCAACCGGGTGCTTCGCGCAGGATATCGCGCGCCTCGTCGGCGGTGATCGGCTTTTCGAACTCGATGTTGACGGCTTCCGAATGGCCGATGAACACCGGCACGCGCACGCAGGTCGCCGTCAGCTTGATCCTGGGGTCGAGCATCTTCTTGGTCTCGGCGACCATCTTCCACTCTTCCTTGGTGAAGCCGTCATCGAGGAAGACGTCGATATGCGGAATGACGTTGAAGGCGATGCGCTTGGTGAACTTCTTGACGTCGACCTGGTCGGCGACGAAGACCGCGCGGGTCTGTGTGAACAGCTCGTCCATGCCTTCCTTGCCGGCGCCGGACACCGACTGGTAGGTGGCGACGACGACGCGCTTGATGGTAGCGACATCGTGCAGCGGCTTCAGCGCCACCACCAGCTGCGCCGTCGAGCAGTTCGGGTTGGCGATGATGTTCTTGCGCGTAAACAGCGAGATCGCGTCCGGGTTCACTTCCGGCACGATCAGCGGCACGTCCTGGTCGTAGCGGAAGGCCGACGAATTATCGATGACCACGCAGCCCTGCTTGCCGATCTTCGGCGACCACTCCTTGGAGACATTGCCGCCGGCCGACATGATGCAGATGTCGGTGTCGGAAAAATCATACTGGTCGAGCGACTTGACCTTCAGCGTCTTGTCGCCGAACGACACTTCGGTGCCCTGGCTGCGCCGCGAGGCCAATGCCACCACTTCGCTTACCGGAAAGCCGCGCTCTTCCAGTATGTTGAGCATTTCGCGGCCCACATTGCCCGTGGCGCCGACTACCGCAACCTTGAAACTCATAAAAATCTCCTGTCCCTCTCCGCTTGGTTTTTGGAGAAAACCCGCCGGCCAATGCGGGTTTCGTCCCCCGGGCCGGACCCGGGAGAGGGTGGTTAGGCCAAGGGAATCACACCGTTTTGGTGGTGGTTTTGGCCATATTTTTGCTGGAACGAGGGGACGCGCCGACGCGCCCGGCCAGATCGTGGCCGGGGAAGTCGAATGCAAGAAAAGCCATCAAGAGGCCGCGCATCGAAAATGATCCCGTTCGATGCCGGCTTTTACGCGGTTTGCATCAGGAGTCAATTGCGGCGAGGCGCCGCTTGCTCTGTACAATAGGGGCCGCAAGAAGTACGAACGCCAAAATACTGTCTGGCTGGCGTGGCGTCAGCCCCGGCATGTGCTCCACGATGAGCCCAGGCCTCGAATTCCGAAAGAGTAACATGTCCAATTTCGAAGGTATCGTTCCTGCGCTGGCAGAGGCGCTGGAAAAACGTGGCTATGTCGAGCTGACGCCGGTGCAGAAGGCCGTGCTGGAACTTGGCGACGCCGATGCGCTGGTGTCGGCGCAGACCGGCTCCGGCAAGACCGTCGCCTTCGGCCTCGCTCTGGCGCCCACGCTGCTGGAAGGCGCCGAGCGCTTTGGCCAGGCTGGCATACCTTTGGCATTGGCCGTGGCGCCGACGCGCGAACTCGCCTTGCAGGTGATGCGCGAGCTGCAATGGCTCTACGCGCCGACCGGCGCGACGGTCGCCTCCTGTGTCGGCGGCATGGATATGCGCTCCGAGCGACGCGTGCTGGAGCGTGGCGCGCATATCGTCGTCGGCACGCCCGGCCGCCTGCGCGACCACATCACCCGCAACTCGCTCGACATGTCGGCGCTGAGGGCCGTGGTGCTCGACGAAGCCGACGAGATGCTCGATCTCGGCTTTCGCGAGGACCTCGAATTCATCCTCGACGCCGCACCCGCCCAGCGCCGCACGCTGATGTTTTCGGCCACCGTGCCGCGCTCGATCGCAACGCTGGCGCAGGGCTATCAGCGCGATGCCGTGCGCATTTCGGCCGGCGGCGAGGAAAAGCAGCATCTCGACATCGAATACCGGGCGCTGAACGTTGCCTTCCCCGACCGCGAGAACGCCATCATCAATGTGCTGCGCTTCTACGAGGCGAAGAACGCGCTGGTATTCTGCAACACCCGCGCCGCCGTCAACCATCTCACGGCACGCTTCAACAACCGCAATTTTTCGGTCGTGGCGCTGTCAGGCGAACTCAGCCAGAACGAGCGCAGCCATGCGCTGCAGGCGATGCGCGACGGCCGCGCCAAGGTCTGCATCGCAACGGACGTCGCCGCGCGCGGCATCGACCTGCCGAATCTCGAACTGGTGATCCATGCCGATCTGCCGACCAATCCCGAAACGCTGCTGCACCGCAGTGGGCGAACCGGCCGCGCCGGGCGCAAGGGCGTCAGCGCGCTGATCGTGCCGAACAGCGCCCGCCGGCGCACCGAACGGCTGCTTCAAAGTGCCAAGCTGACGGCGACATGGGCGAGCCCGCCTTCGGCCGACGACGTCATCCGGCGCGACGACGAGCGCATCCTGGCCGATCCGGCCTTCGAAGAGCCGGTGGGCGATGACGAGCGCGGCTTCATCGATGCGCTTCTGGCCAAACACGGCGCCGAACAGGTGGCGGCTGCCTTCGTGCGTCAATGTCGCGCCAGCCGCTCGGCCCCCGAAGACTTGATGGAGGTCGCCGCGTTCACGCCGTCGCGTGAAAAGGGCGAAAAGTCTGCGTCCCGCGACGAGGCGCCAAGCCGCCGCGACGATTTCGGCGCCAGCGTCTGGTTCTCGCTGTCGGTGGGGCGGCGGCAGAATGCCGAGCCGCGCTGGCTGATCCCGATGCTGTGCCGCACCGGCAATATCTCCAAGCGCGAGATCGGCTCCATCAAGATGCAGCCGGAGGAAACCTACGTGCAGATCGCGGCCGACTGGGCCGACCGTTTCCTCGCCGCCATTGGCCCCGACAAGAAATTGCAGGGCAACATTGCGGTGAAACGCCTGGACGGCACACCCGATTTGTCGCGCGCCGGCTACCAGCCGCCGAAGCCGGACAAGAAGCCACATCGCGGCAAGCGGCCGTTCGAGGCGCCCCAAAGCGCGCACAAGCCGAAATTCGAGAAGCGCCCCGCCGGCGATGCCAAGCCGTGGGCCGGCAGGCCAAAATTCGACAAGGCTGGGCCGCCGAAGAACAAGAAGCAGAAGAAACGGCCGGAGTAGGATTTTTTGGAAACGCTGGAGGGACAGCACCCCCCTCTGGCCTGCCGGCCATCTCCCCCGCAAGGAGGGAGATCGGGCTTCGGCCTCGGCGCTGCTCTTCAACGTTGGAGATTAGCGAAGGCCTTCGCAACATCTAATCTCCCCCCTTACGGGGGAGATGTCCGGCAGGACAGAGGGGGGTGTGAAGGAACTCGACAGCGGGTGCTCGCGCCCACCCCTTGCGATCCTCTCCAACTTTGAACAGTCTGTGCCAACACGGGGGTGAGGCGGATGCAGGGCGAAGTTCTTCATTATGACGAGGCCCAGGGCTTCGGTTTCATCACCGGGGCGGACGGCAACCGTTACACCTTTGCACGCGAGGATCTGCGCCGCGGTGTGGTGATCGCCAAGGGCGCCGTGGTCGAGTTCCTGCCGGCAAGCGGCCAGGCGCGCGATGTTTTTTCGATCCGCGCCCAGGCCGCCGGTCCGGCGACCGCAGCTGCCGCTGCAAGCGCCGCGCCGCCCAAACCCGCCGCTTCGGCCGCGCCGCAGCCGCAGCATTTCGGGCGCCTGGCCGAAGACGGCGCGGTTCACGATAGCGGAATGCCGGGCTATTTCTGGCTCGGCGTGACGCGCAACTACATCAACTTCGCCGAGCGCGCCCGCCGAAAGGAATTCTGGGCCTACTGCCTGTTCTGGACCGTCGGCTTCATCCTTGTCGGCCTTGTCGGCGCCCTCGCCGACCAGACGATCGGCAATTTCAATGACGGCAACGGGCCGATCGTGACCGTCGGCGTTTGGGGCCTGTTTGTGCTGGCGACGTTCCTGCCCTGGCTGGGACTGATTGTCCGCCGGCTGCACGATATCGGCCTCACCGGCTGGCTGGTCCTGCTGATTCTCGTGCCAACCTTCGGCACGCTGGCCATCATCGTGTTCGGGCTGATCCCGACCCAGGGCCACGAAAACCAGTGGGGCCCTGTGCCGCAGGGTGTCAGGGTTTAGCGAATTCTTTTCAGCGCTTCGCCCGACAGTCTGAGAAACACCTTCTGGCCATGCCGTTCGGCGCCGAGCCGGTCGTAGAAGCGCAGCGCGCCCTCGTTCCAGTCCTCGGTGGTGAGATCGACGCGGCCGATGCCTTCCCGGAGGCAATGGCCGGCGAGAAAGCCGAGCAGTGCCCGGCCGGCGCCGGCGTTGCGGGCATTCTCACGCACGAACAGGTCCTTCAGGAACATCAGCCGTTCGAGGTCGATGCCGGGATGCGCGATCGCCACCGAGGCCAGCCCCGCAACCTTGCCGCCGGCGAAGGCGAGCGCAAAGTGCGGATAGGCCGGGCTTTCGTCGCCGAGCCATTTTCGTGCCGTGGCCGCAGCCCGGCCGTGATCGAGCGACGCCTGCCGATAGTGCGCCGCCATCTCGCAAAGCACAGTGGCAAGCGCTTCGGCGTCGTCGGTCGTCGCCCAGCGGACGTCGACCGCCGCCGGATCAGCCAAGGAACTTGGCAACGATGGCATCGCCCATCGCGACCGTGCCGACCTCGGTCATGCCCTCGGAGAAAATGTCCTTGGTGCGCAGGCCGTCATCGAGCACCGCGGCGATCGCGGCTTCGAGCTTGTCGGCCTCATCGACCATGCCGAACGAATAGCGCAGGCACATGGCAAAGGAGGCGATCATGGCGATCGGGTTGGCGATACCCTGTCCCGCAATGTCGGGCGCCGAGCCATGCACCGGCTCATAGAGCGCCTTGCGCTTCTTGGTCTTCACATCGGGCGCGCCGAGCGAGGCCGACGGCAGCATGCCGATCGAGCCCGTCAGCATGGCGGCGATATCGGACAGCATGTCGCCGAACAGATTGTCGGTGACGATGACGTCGAACTGCTTTGGCCAGCGCACCAGCTGCATGCCGCCGGCATCGGCCAGCATGTGGTCGAGCTTGACGTCGGCATATCGGGCCTTGTGGGTCTGGGTGACAACCTCGTTCCACAGCACGCCCGACTTCATGACGTTGCGCTTTTCCATCGACGTGACGTGGTTCTTGCGGGTGCGTGCCAGCTCGAAGGCGACGCCCGAAATGCGCTCGATCTCGAACGTGTCGTAGACCTGGGTGTCGATGCCGCGCTTCTGGCCGTTGCCGAGATCGATGATCTGTTTCGGCTCGCCGAAATAGACACCGCCGGTCAGTTCACGCACGATGAGGATGTCGAGGCCTTCGACCACTTCCTGCTTGAGCGAGGAGGATGCGGCGAGCGCCGGATAACAGATGGCGGGGCGCAGATTGGCGAACAGCTCCATGTCCTTGCGCAGCCGCAAGAGACCCGCCTCGGGGCGCACCTCGTAAGGCACCTTGTCCCATTTCGGGCCGCCGACGGCGCCGAACAGCACGGCATCCGCCGCCATCGCCTTCTCCATGTCGGCATCCGAAATCGCCGCGCCATGCGCATCGTAGGCGCAGCCGCCGACCAGGCCCTCATCGGTGGCAAAGCCGCTGCCGAGTTTGGCGTTCATGGCCGCAATCAGCTTCTTCACCTCGGCCATCGCCTCGGGGCCGATGCCGTCGCCGGCGAGCAGGAGAAGATTTTTCGAAGCCATCAGAACCGTCCCGATACTGTTTGGAGAAACCGCGGCCTTGCTAAACGCCAAGCGGGCGGCGCGCAAGCCTGGAAGCGCGGTCACCGATGCGAGAGAATATTCACCAATCTGCCGAACGGGTCGCGCACATAGAAGCGCCTCACGCCCCAGGGCTCGTCGGCCGGACCGTATTCGATCGCGAAACCGGCGGCCTTCATGGCGTCGAGCATAGCATCGACATCGTCCACTTCGATCGACAGATCCGGCACCGGCGTGCCGGAGCCGCCCTGGGCCATGAAGCTGACCTGCACCTGCATCCGCTCGTCAGACCCGTAGGTGACGATCCAGCCCTGATCCATCAGCACGTCGAGGCCAAGCACATCCTGGTAGAAGCGCTTCGCCGCTGCCGCGTCCGGTGTCCCGATATTGGCTACGATGCGCCGGACCGTCATGGCTTTGACCTCAGGCGGTGCGCCGCAGCGCCGTGACTTCGATCTCGATCTTCATTTCCGGCTTGTTGAGCTGGCAGACGATCATCGTCGCCGCCGGGCGGATGTCGCCGAACGTCTCACCGAGGATCGGGAAGACCACGTCCACGAAAGCCTGGTCGGTGATGTAGTAATGTGCCCGTACCACATCTGCCATCTCGAAGCCGCCATCGGCCAGAGCCTTGGCGATGGTGGCCAGACAATTGCGCGTCTGGGCCTCGACCGTCTCCGGCATGGTCATGGTCGCATAGTCGTAGCCGGTCGTTCCCGAGACGAAACACCAATCGCCCTGCACCACCGCGCGCGAATAGCCGGCCGTCTTTTCGAAGGGCGAACCGGTGGAGATGAGTTTGCGCATGGAGGCCTCGCTGATGGTTGCGGACACTTTGCAGGGAAAGGGCCGAGTAGGCCATGGGCCAACTCAGGTGCAAATCTTGGACGGCGGCGGGACAGCACCCCCCTCTGGCCTGCCGGCCATCTCCCCCGCAAGGAGGGAGATTGGCAGCTTCTGCGCCGCAGCTATTCTTTGCGGGTTGATTGGCGAAGGCAGTCGTGACGGCTGATCTCCCCCCTTGCGGGGGAGATGCCCGGCAGGGCAGAGGGGGGCGGGAAGGATCGTGGCGTAGCGGTCCTTCCGCTGCCAGTCGCGAAACCCTAGTTCCCCTGCACCTTGTCCATCGCTTCCTTCACATCCGACGGCCAGGTCTTCACGTCAGGCCAGGCCTGCGGCTCGCCATCGTCGCCGCGGCGGGCGAAATAGAGCGTGTGCTTGACCGGGTCGACCGCCATGAAGCCGTCATTGCTGCCGCAGGCGTGCGGTACGCACCCGGTGGCGTAGAAGGCGCCGGACGCCGTCTTTTCGGTGCCGCCGCCGACCAGCAGGCTGGTCGCCATGTCGGGCATGCTGTCGCCAAGCAGCGCCTTCGCCGCCTTGTAGACGGCCTCATTGTGGAAGGCGTCGATGATGTTCTGGTACTTGGACGGGTCGATGTCCTTCCAGTCGGTACCCGGCTCCGGCGCGTAGGTCAGATCGCCCGAGATCGTCAGCCCTTCGGTGGGTGACCATTGCAGCGCCTGCTTCGTATCGCCCGGCAACAGATAGGGCACGAAATAGATGGCGTTGTCGGCGACCGCCGCCGGCGGCGCGCCGCATTCGTCCTGCTCGACCGTAAGGCTCTGGATCTCGCCGCCTTCCGGCTTCCAGACGATGACCGTGGCCGGGCCGCACTGGTTGCCGCCATCGCCGACATCGACCAGGGCAACGTTGACACCACCGATCTTGACGACCTTGTCGAAAAACACGTCGTAATTGCTGGCCAGCTGCTTGCCGTCATAGGCCAGCACCTTCTCGCCATACTCTTCCTGCTGGGTGATGGTCAGCTGCCCACCTTCGAACGGAATAGGCGCCTGGCTGTCATCGTCGGGGGCCGCCGCATCATCGCTGCCCTGCGCGCCCTGGTCGGTCGCCCCCTGATCGGCCGCCGGCTGGTCTGTCGCCGGCTTCTGGGCGGTGGCGGCCGGCGTCTGCGTTTGCGCAAAGCCCGCCACCGGCATCAGCATCCACGCCAGCGCGCAGGCGCCGGCAAGAAGCGAACGTGTCATGACTGTCCCTCCGTTCAGCCGCCACGAGCCCGGCCTGCGAACGCCGGGCTATCGTCTTAGATCGTACTTGTCAGGCCCAGGGGCGCTCAGCGGCGTTCTTCTTCTCGAAGGAGTCGATGGCGCTGGCCTTTTCCATGGTCAGGCCGATGTCGTCGAGGCCGTTCAGGAGGCAGTGGCGCTTGAAGTCGTCGAGGTCGAACGTGACCACGCCGCCGTCCGGACCGCGGATTTCCTTGGCTTCGAGGTCGACCGACAGCGTCGCGTTCGAACCGCGCGAGGCGTCGTCCATCAGCTTGTCCAGATCTTCCGGGCTGACGGTGATCGGCAAAATGCCGTTCTTGAAGCAGTTGTTGTAGAAAATGTCGGCGAACGAGGTCGAGATGACGCAGCGAATGCCGAAATCGAGCAGCGCCCATGGCGCGTGTTCACGGCTCGAGCCGCAGCCGAAATTGTCGCCGGCGACCAGGATCTGCGCCTTGCGGTAGGCCGGCTTGTTGAGCACGAAGTCGGGGTTTTCCGAACCGTCATCCAAGTAGCGCATTTCGGCGAACAGACCGCTGCCGAGCCCGGTGCGCTTGATCGTCTTGAGATAATCCTTCGGGATGATCATGTCGGTGTCGACATTGACGATCGGCATGGGGGCGGCGACGCCGGTGAGCTTGGTGAATTTGTCCATGGCTTTTGCCCGTATTCTTGTTGCGGGAGATTGCTGACGCACCGTTTACACAAAGGCGCTGGCAAATAAAAGGCAACTGTTCGTGCGTGCCTGGAGGATCGGCGCGGCACCATCTTCGAAACCGGCTTCAAAACCGGCCGCTGCTGGTGCACCTTGCTCTCATGACCACACAATCGAAGACAATCTATGCCAGCGAGCCGGAGCTCGACGTCGCCGAGTTCCGCCGCGTGCTGGTCGAATCCACGCTTGGCGAGACGCGCCCCGTCGATGACGACGACCGGCTGCGGGCGATGCTGTCGGGCGCAAATCTTGTGCTGACCGCGCGGCTGGATCTTGAAGACAGGCCGCTGATCGGCGTTCTCAGAGCCATCACGGATTTTTCCTGGGTGTGCTACATCTCCGAGCTGGCGGTGTCGCAATCGGCGCAAGGCCTTGGCATCGGCAAGGGCCTGATGGATGAGGCGCGCCGGCAGCTCGGGCCATCGGTCGCCATCAGCCTGATCTCGATGCCCGACGCCGTCGGCTTCTATGAACGCATCGGCATGAAACGCATGTCGGACGCATTCTGGTTCGGCCGCAAGGGCTGAACCGCGGCCACCATCTCACGAAGCAGTGATCCTCTCAACTGAATGCGGCCGCTTGACAGGCAACCAAATGGTTGCATATTAATGTGCATGAGCATGGATGCAGTCTTTCGCGCACTGGCCGACCCGACACGCCGGCAATTGCTGGACAGCCTCCATGCCAGGAACGGGCAGACACTGAACGCGCTGTGCGGAGAAATGGAGATGACGCGCCAAGCGGTGACCAAGCACCTGGCGATCCTGGAGGAGGCGAACCTCGTCTCCACCGTCCGCCGGGGCCGAGAGAAGGAGCACTACCTCAACCCCGTTCCGATCAACGAGATCGCCGAACGCTGGATCG
Source organism: Mesorhizobium sp. PL10 (assembly GCF_053714315.1). Taxonomy (NCBI): domain Bacteria; kingdom Pseudomonadati; phylum Pseudomonadota; class Alphaproteobacteria; order Hyphomicrobiales; family Phyllobacteriaceae; genus Mesorhizobium; species Mesorhizobium sp. PL10. Next base: position 121,931 of record NZ_JBSKBR010000008.1, read on the forward strand.
GCAAGTTCGAACGAGGGCGACTGAACGCCCTCAGCGATTTGAAGGAACGTCTTGAAAGGGAAGAGCCATGACCAACGCCTTCGTCTATGTGACCTACATCCGCACCACGCCCGAGAAGCTCTGGGAGGCGCTGACCGATGCGGAATTCAACCGGCAGTTTTTTCTCTGCTCCTATCAGGAGAGCGAGTGGAAGGTCGGCTCCAGCTGGAAGCTGATCTTCCCCGATGGCAGCATTGCCGACAGCGGCGAGATCCTCGAGATCGACCCGCCCAGGCGCCTGGTGATCAAATGGCGCAATGAATGGCTGCCCGAGGTGAAGCAAGACGGCTACACGCGCTGCACCTTCGCAATAGAGCAGGACGGCGAGTTGATGAAGCTTGCCGTCACCCATGAGGCCGACGGCCCGCACAGGCTGATCCCGAACGTCGCCAAGGGCTGGCCGCTGGTGCTGGCCAGCCTGAAGAGCCTGCTCGAGACCGGCAAGGGTTTTGAGCGCCCGCCGTCTAAAGCGGCTTGAAAGTCGTTTCGGTAGCGGAACAATCTTTCGTGGAGCGGAAAATGCTATTCCAACACTCCTCGCCGCAGGCCATGGCGAATTGCGAGACGATCATGGCGTCAGCCGAGATCTTGGCCCGTATGGAGCAAGTGCTTGCGGCTCTTGTCACCGACGAGGTCGAGCGCTGGTGGGGTTCGGCAGAGACCTACCAGATGACCGGCTGGACAGCCGACCTCCGCGTTGGCGGCCGCTGGAGCGTCATCGTACGGACCGCCGACGGCAGGCGCCTTCCTGCCGGCGGCGAATTCCTGGAGATCGAAGCGCCGCGCCGGATCGTGCAGACGCGGGCGTATGATTGGGACCACCCGACGCTCGGCCGGCATGAGACGACCGTTGCCTACTTGCTGGAGCCCATCGCCACCGGCACGCGCCTCACCATCTGCCACGGCGGCTTTGCCGGTTTCGCCGAAGCGGCGGCCGAGCATGCGGAAGGCTGGGCGCGCGCGCTGGGTTGGCTGCAGGGGCGTTTCGGCGATGGCAGGCGGGTAGCGGCTTAGGCAGCATGGAGAAACCGAAGAGATGTCGGAGGGTGGGCGAGAACTCGACAGAACGGCTCTATTCTGCCCGCCTCAAATCACATTCAATTCCCGGAACGCCCGCCCCTCGGCCACGCGGCTGTACCCGAACGCCGAGCAATCCACCGTCCGGTAACCGCCATGCACCAGCAGCTCCGCCAGCGCCTTGCCGACTGCCGGCGCCTGTTGCAGGCCGTGGCCTGAAAATCCGTTGGCGAAGAAGAAATTCGATACCTCGGGATGCGGGCCGATGACGGCGTTCTGGTCGAGCGTGTTGTAGTCGTAATGGCCGGCCCAGGCGCGTGTCGCCTTGATCGCCTCGAAGGCGGGGATGCGCGTCGCCAGTGTCGGCCAGATCACTTCTTCGAACAGCGGCCAGTCGACATCAAAATCCCGGGGGTCGGCGGGGCCGTCGCCTTCTTCTGGCTCGGCGCCGCCGGTGAGATAGACCGAGCCTTCCGGCCGGACATAGATGCCGGAGGGATCGACCAGCAGCGGCATGTCGGCATATTTCTCACGTGCCTCGAAGACGAAGACATTGCGCTTGCGCGGTTCGACCGGCAGCGCCAGCCCGGCAAGAGCGGCGACCTTGCCGGCGTTTGGGCCGGCGGCATTGACGACGATGCCGGCTTCGATCTTTTCGCCATTGTCGAGGCTCACGCCGGTGACGCGGTTGCCCTGCCGCTCGATACCGGTGACATCGGCGGCGATGAAATCGATTTGTCTGTCGCGCAGCGCCTTGCGGAACAGCGTCAGCATGGCATGCGCGTCGAACCACCCCTCGCCGGTGCGACCGAAGGCGCCGGCGCTGATGCCTTCCGTCGACAGCCAGGAAAAGCGCTTCGCCAGCTGGTCGGCGTCCTCGAGCAGAATGTCGGCGCCCTCGGCGACCTGTGCTTTGTGGTTGGCTTTCAGGATCGGCAGCCCGGCGTCGCCGGCCAGGATCAGATAGCCGCCCTCGCGAAAACCGATATCGGCATCGGTGCCGAATTCCTCCTTCAGTCGCCGAAATAGCCCCAGTGTGAATTGCGACAGGCGGATGTTTTCCGGAATCGAGAATTGCTGACGGATCGAGGCCATGGACAGCGTCGTCGCCGCATGGGCGAATTGCGGATCGCGCTCGATCAGCGCGATCGAGCCGGTGAATCCCTCCTCGCGCAGATAGTAGGCGACCGAGGAGCCGACGATGGCTCCGCCGATGATGACGATGTCGTAGCGCACTCTGTTCTCCAATCCAGCGGCCTTTACGCGGCCGGCAAGGAAATCTCGAAGCGCGTGCCGCGTCCGGAGTCAACCAGCCTGATCGTGCCATCATGCGCTTTCAGGAGGGCCAGCACGATGCCGAGGCCCATGCCGGTGCCGCCGGATTCGCGCCGCGTGGTGAAGAATGGCTCGAAAATGCGAGCCCTGTTGCTCGGTGAAATGCCGGCGCCGTCGTCGCTGACCGCAATGGTTGCCTTGCCGTCCGCGCCGGCCGCCGCCAGCAAGACCTGCGTCGCGCCGTGCCTCGCCGAATTGTCGATCAAATTGGCAAGCACGATGGCCGCATTCTCGGCCGAGATGCGCAAGCCTAGGGCGCCGCCGGCCTCGACTTTGACCGCCAGCCGGCCGTCCACCGGCAGCAGCGCGAGCGCCCCATCGAGCGAGGTGCTTTCGCCGCTCGGCGCCAGGTTTTCGGCCCGCGCAAGATCGAGCAGGCGCCGTACCAAGAGATTGAGGCGCCCGGCATCGTTGACGATGTTGCCGGAGAACCGCTTGCGCTCGGCCGCGTCCATCGCATCGTCGGAATCGCGCAGCAGCTCGGCTGCACCCTGGATCGCCGTCAGCGGCGATTTGAGCTCATGCGAGACGTGGGTGGCGAAGGTCTGGATGCTGTCGGAACGCGCCTGCAGCTTTTCGGCCATGTCGAGGAAGGCGGCGGACAATTCCGCCATTTCGCGCGTGCCGTGATGGTCGAGCGGCCGGATGGCGTCGCGATCGCCGGCGGCAATACGCCTTGTCCGCTCCATCAGCGCATAGATCGGCCGGCTGACCGTGCGCAGGAACACCAGCGCGATCAGCAGCGTGCCGAAGAGCATGGCGATGGCCGCAAGTGTGACCTTGCCGCGCTCGCCATAGAGATGTTTGACGATGTTGTTCGGCGTCCGCGACAGATAGATCACGCCGGCCACATGACCGTCGACTGCGATTGGCATGGCGACAAACACGCGGACCTTCGTGCCGCGGCTGACCGAGTAGAGCGGCGGCGGCGGCTGGTCGGGGATCCTTTGCCTGAGCGCGCTGGCATAGCGGCCGGCAAGGGCCTCGCGCACCTCCTCGACGCCGCCGAGCGACAGGCCGACCTCATCGCGCCCGGCAATGACCACGCCCTTGGGGTCGAGCAGCCGGAAGCCGGCCAGCGTGGTTTTCTGCGTTGCGTCGAGAATTCCAGACAGCCGCGCGCCGATCGCCGCAAAGACCGGATCGGCGGCGGCAGCGACGCCGGCGGGCCGGGTCGGCAGCAGATAGTCGGAGGCGAGGTCGAGGCTAGGCTCGATCGGCTGGTAGGGTGAGTCGTCGCTGCGGCTGGCATCGTCGCTCTCTGCTTCAACCGGCGCGCCGAGCTTGTCCGGGGAAATGCCGGCGTCGCGGACATCCTGTGCATAGATGGCGGCGATGACGGCGCCTTGAGCGATCAGCTCGCCCTCGGTCTGGCGGATCAGCTGGTTTTCATAAAGCCGGAAGAAGAACAGCCCGACCAGCGGCAGCGCCAGCACCATGATGAGGATGGCAAGAACCACCGTGGCCAGCCTTGGCCGCCATTTGGTGCCGATCCATTTGGCGTCGCTCAGGCGCCGCATCGGCCGAGCCGAAAACCGACACCATGCACGGTTTCGATGGCGTCGAGGCAGCCGGCCGCCGCGAGCTTGGCGCGGATGTTGCGGATATGGCTGTCGACGGTGCGGTCGGCGACATGGATGTTGGCGGCATAGGCGCTGGCCACCACCAGGTCGCGGCCCAGCACATGCGCCGGACGCGCCAGAAATCCCTTCAGGATCGAGAATTCGATCGCCGTCAGCGCCAGTGCCTTGCCGTCGAAGCTGGCGCCGTGACTGGCCGGCACCAGGCTGAGCTTGCCATGCGCGAAGCTTCGTTCATCGGCCGGTTCCGGTACGGCGCGGGCGCGGCGCAGGATGACATTGACGCGCGCCACCAGTTCGCGCGGGCTGAACGGCTTGGTCACGTAGTCGTCGCCGCCCATTTCGAGTCCGAGGATGCGGTCGATCTCCTCGTCACGCGCCGACAGGAACAGTACCGGCACGTCGGACCGTTGCCTGAGCCGCCGGCAGACCTCCAGCCCGTCCATCTCCGGCATGCCGATGTCGAGCACAACGAGGTCGGGCTCGCGACGCTCGATCGCCTGCAGGGCGGCGGCGCCGTCGGACACGGCCTGCGTCTTCATCCCGGCCTTTTCCAGCGCAAAGCAGATGATCTCGCGGATATGCGGATCGTCGTCGGCGACGAGGATGAGATGCGGCATGGGTCTAGCGGTCCGGCATGGAAGGTTGCGAAGGTTGCTGTGCCGGAGGAAGCACGAGCGGGCCTCTCTTGTCGAGAACCTGTGCCAACCGCCAGCCGCGAAAGCTCCAGGCGCGCCATTTCTTCTGCTCGGCGATATAGTCGTCGATCATCACCTGGTCGGCCAGATAGGTGGTTTGGTTCCCGAATTTGTGCATGTAGTAGCGGTCCAGCGCCGGCATGGCGACAGCGCCGAACGAGCGTAGGTATTCGGCATCAAGCGGCGTGCCGGAACCGGACATTTCCAGGGAGTGGTCGACATTGAAGTTTGCGATCACAGCTGCGAAGTTGATGAAGCAGCAGGCATAAAGCGTTGCCGATAGCGTCAGAAGATTGGCGGAGAGCAGCCATTCGTTGGATTTTCCGAGCGCGATGCGGGCGATGATCAGCGCAAGACCTGATGCCACCAGCCCCATCCAGACGAAAGCCGCGATCCGCCAGTAAGTCAGCGCATAGACGCCGATATAGAGATCGAGCCGCAGGATCGACGAGATGACCAGCACTATGTCCTGCGCCACCCAGGCATAGACCAGCCGGCGGATCAGCGGATCGCCCGAGGTTTCGCTGCCCGGCCGCAGCGCCGCCAGCACGAAGCCGGCGGCAAGCAGCGCGGTTGCGATCAGCGGATAGGCGCCACGATGCGCATAGGCGGCGTAGCTCATGCCGTCGGGAAGGGCGACCCCACCCCAGAGATAGGCGGCGTCGAGCCCGGTCTGCAGCGCAAACAGCGCGTTGAAGACGAGCAGCGCGCGCAGGATGGCGCCCTTGCCGAAGACGATGTCCTCGACGACATGCCGCTGCGCTTTGGTCGCTGGTTGGGTGCCGGCAAGACCATTGCCTGGCCGCCGGATATGAGGCAGGAAGCGTGGCACGCGCGGGCGCAGCAAAGCCCACACGCCGGCGAGCACGACTAGCCAGAAGACGATCCGCGCCAGTTGGATGAGATCGATGAGTTTCATCAGGTCGATCAGCGACAGCCAGTAATCGATGACCGGATTGGCGGCGCCGAACAGCGCCAGGAAGACCGCGCCCAGCGTCAGCGGCATGACCCAGACCGCGATGGAAGCAACCCGGATCCGGCGCCGGCCGAACCGCCGCGCCGTTTTGCGCCAGCGGATGAAATCGCTGATGAAGCGCAGCGGCACGGCCAGGAGAAACAAGGCGATCTGGCGGGCAACACCGGCGATGCGGCGCCGCAGCCGCCCGGCCAGCGACAGCGCAAACACCACCATGGCAACGAGCGCGATCGAGACCGACAGCGGGCTGACATTTTCAGCCAGCGGCAGCAGCGCGACGAACAGGGCGGTCGGCCTGAGCCACGGCATGGGGGGATTGAGGGCAGCGGGATGCACGGCGACGACCGCGCCGGCCGTCACGATGGCGAACAAGAGAACAGTGATGCCGGCAGGCTGGTCATAGAAGAAAAAATCCGCCAGCGCGACGAGCAGGACGGCGATGCCGAAGCGGCTGCAAAAGCTGACGAACGATGTCATGCGCGGATCTTCCTGATGGGCTGGACGCGACCGACCGGCGGATGCCTGCGGATAAAAGGGAGCAGGCTTGCCTCAGGGCGATGGCTTGCCTCTGGCCGGGGCGGGTCGACCAACCACCAGCTTTCGCTGCGCAGCCTGTAGGGCAGACGGAGGGTGTTTTGCTTTTGCATGCCGCCCTTGTCGCTGGTCGGCAGGGAGCCGGCGGGGCAGAGCGGAGGAGGTTTTCCGCAGAACCGTGCAGTTTTTGTGCAGGTAGAAGCGATGCTTTGACGGAAGCTTCCGGCGCTCCCCCTCTCCGTCTCGGCTTCGCCGAGCCACCTCTCCCCCACATCCGTGGGGGCGAGGAACCCAAGTTTTGATTGGCCGCGCCTCGGTGACTGGCGTTTCCTCGCCCCCACAAAGTGGGGGAGAGGTGGCCGCGTAGCGGCCGGAGAGGGGGCTGGCGCTGCCATATGCTATTGCCTCTACCCTTGCCTCACCCGCCGACAGCCGCCATAGATCGGGCATGACAAGCGAACCCTACCGCCCGCGCCGCTCGGTGCTCTACGTCCCAGCCTCCAACGACAAGGCGCTGGCGAAAATCGCGACGCTGGCCTGCGATGCCGTGATCATCGATCTCGAAGACGCCGTCGCCCCCGCCGACAAGGTCGCGGCCCGGGAAAAACTGGCCGGCATTTTCGCCAGCCGGCCGGAACGGCGCTGCGAAATGATCGTGCGGGTCAACGCGCTGTCCAGCGATTGGGGCAACGACGACCTGCTGGCCACGGCAAGATTCGAGCCGGATGGCATCCTGTTGTCCAAGGTCGCCACGCCGCGCGACATCCTCGAAGTCGGCGACGTGCTCGACGACAATTTTGCCCCTGACAGCGTCAAACTCTGGGCGATGATCGAGACGCCTAAGGCCATGCTCAACATCGGCGCCATCGCCGAACTCGGCCGCGATCCGGCCTCGCGCCTCAATTGTTTCGTTGCCGGAACGAACGATTTGGTCAAGGAGACCGGCATTCTGGCGACGCCCGACCGGCGCTACCTCGTGCCTTGGCTGATGCAGATGGTGCTGGCGGCGCGGGCCGGCGGCATCGACATTCTCGACGGCGTATCCAATGATTTTCGCGACCTCGACGCGTTCGCGCGCGAATGCATGGAGGCCGCCGCCATGGGGTTCGACGGCAAGACGCTGATCCACCCGGCCCAGATCGACGCCGCCAACCGCGCCTTCGCACCCGCGCCCGAAGCCCTGGCCGAGGCGCGTGCGGTGAAGGAAGCCTTCGCCTTGCAGGAAAATGCCGGCAAGGGCGTGATTGCGCTGGATGGCAGGATGGTCGAGCGGCTGCATTTGGCACAGGCCGAAAAATTGCTGGCGAAGGCCGCCGCCATCGGCGCATGATTGCCTAAGCCGGCTTCGGAAGATCACACAGCAACAAGTACAGAATTCACGACAGGACCTGACCCATGAAACTCTATCGCTTTCTGTCCGCCCCGGACGATTCCAGCTTCTGCCACAAGGTGACGGCGGCGCTGAACAAGGGCTGGCACCTGTTCGGCTCGCCGACCTACGCCTACGACAAGAAGACCAAGTCGATGCGCTGTGGCCAGGCGGTGGTGAAGGACGTCGACGGCCAGGAATACGGGCCGGATACGAAGCTGAGCGACTGGTAGACGCTGCTAAGCCGCGTCAGCGATATCAAGGCGCACGGTAAGCCCAGCCAGTGCCGCCAGGTTGATCAAGGTGTCCAGGCTGAAATTCGTGATTCTGCCCCGCAGAAGGTCGCTAAGGCGCGGCTGGGTAATCCCAAGCCGGGTGGCCGCCTCGGCCTGGGTAACGTCCCAGCTCCGCACCCGCTGTTCAATCGCGATCAGCAAGTTGGAGCGCATCGTCATGTTCGCGGACTCAGCCGCAGTGTCTTCCAGCGCGTCCCATACATTTTCAAAACTCTGACGTTCCATCGTCACCTCCGCTAGATCTGCCTGAGCCGTGAGGCGGCGAGATCAAGGTCTCGTTTCGCCGTCTGCTGCGTCTTCTTCTGGAAGGCGTGCAGCACATAGACGGCATCGCCCATGCTCGCCACGTAAAGTACCCGGAACGCGCCGGCTTCGTCTCGAACGCGGATTTCCCGCACACCAGGACCTATCGTCGTCATCGGCTTCCAGTCGCTTGGCTCAAATCCGAGCTGGACCTTATGCAACTGAACGCCCGTTTCTTTGCGCGCCGCTTCCGGAAAGGCCCGAAGCTGAGCAAGAGAATCTCCAAGAAACTCCAGTCGCTTCGTCGGCATGTGAGTCTTATATCAAAACTTGTATAATTTTACAAGACGGTGGCAAAGGGCCAGTGCGAGAACCGGAGCGGAGCACACCCAGCCCTACTCCACCGCCTCTTCGATCTTCTCCATATCATCGTCCGACAGGCCGAAATGGTGACCGATCTCGTGGATCAGCACGTGGGTGACGATGTCGCCCAGCGTTTCTTCGTTCTCGGCCCAGTAGTCGAGGATGGCGCGGCGGTACAGCGTGATGCGATTCGGGCCTTCGCCGGTCTGCGGGTTCCAGCGCTCGGCTATGCCACGGCCCTCGAACAGACCGAGCAGGTCGAACGGCGTCTCCAGCGACAGATCGTCCATGATCTCGTCGGTCGGGAACTCGGCGATCACGATGACGATCTCGCCGGTCAGCTTGCGAAAATCGTTCGGCAGATGCGCATAGGCCTCCAGTGCCAGAAACTCCATCTCCTCGATCGAGGGCGAGAGTTCGTCGTGCCACGTGCGGGTCTTGTAGATGCGGGCCATGCTTCGTCCTTTGATCCCGGCATATAGGCTTTCCCTCGGGAATCGGCAAATGAGCACGGCCGCCGCCTATCCTCCTGGTTTGGAGACAGGAATAAATTCCCCATGACTCCGCTTGACTCTTCCGGCACCCTCTGGAATCTATAGGAACATAACAGGAACAATTGTGCGAGAAACTGACCGTCATGGCGACATCAGCCGTGGCGCGGGAGACTGTTTTTGCCCTGCGCCGCCAGATCGCGAAGATCGAGGGAACGCTGCCCGAGCGCCTGGCCGGGCCGGCTGGCGAGCGACCTCGTGCGCGCGCTGACAGCGCTATCGACGGTGCGCCCGAACCTAATGCCGATGTCACCATCATCCGGCGCGGCCTTGCCGTGGCTTCGCCGGATGCCTTCCTGCCCACCGGCGTCGAGCGCCTCGATGCAGCGCTGAGCGGCGGCCTGCCGAAAGCCGCCCTGACCGAAATCCACGGCCTTGAGACCCGCAATGCCGGGGCCGTCGCCGGCTTTGTGCTGTCGCTGGTCAGCCTGATCCTCAGGGGGCAGAACCTGCCGGTGCTGTGGATCGGCACGTCGGAGATTTTTCGCGAGGCCGGCTTTCCCTATGCCAGGGGATTGCAGGGCATGTTCGGCATCGCGCCGGAGCAATTGCTGTTTTCCGAAGCGCCGAAACTCACCGATGCGCTGTGGGTGGCCGAGGAGGCCGCGAAGATGACCGCGCTCGCCGCAATCATCCTCGAAATCCGCGGCAGCCCGCAGCGTCTCGACCTCACCGCGACGCGCCGGCTGCATGCGCGTGCGCAAAGCGCCGGCCGGCCGGTGTTCCTGTTGCGCCAGGCCGGCGAGGCCGAACCGACCGCCGCCGCGGTGCGCCTCATCGTGTCGTCCGCAGCGGCTGCAAGCCGCCGGACCATCGCCGGGCCGCTCGCCGGCTCGATCGGCCGCCCCGCCTTCACCGTCAGCATCGGCAAGAGCCGCACCGCCCTGCCCGGACAATTCACACTGGAGTGGAACCCCGATGAACACAGTTTCGAAGAAAGACGGGCTGAACGGCCAGAGAATTCTGTCGCTGTGGTTCCCGCATCTCGGGGCGGAACGGATCCTGCGCCAGCGCCTGGGACGGTCGTGGCGTTCCCGGCCATCGGATCATCTGCCACTGGTGATCAGCCATCGCGACCGCAACGCCCAGCGCATTTCGGCCCTCGACGAGCGGGCTGAGGCGCTGCACCTGAAGCGCGGCATGGGCATTGCCGACGCGCGCGCCATGCATCCCTCGATCGACATCGTCGAGGCCGACCCGGAGGCCGACCGCCGGCTGCTCGAAGGCCTCGCCGACTGGTGCGACCGCTACACGCCACTGGTGGCGCTCGACGGCGCCGACGGGCTTTATCTCGACGTCACCGGCTGCACGCATCTGTTCGGCGGCGAACGCGCCATGCTGGACGACATCCTCACACGCTTTTTCCAGCAGGGTTTCGACGTCCGCGCCGGGCTGGCCGCAACGCCGGGCGCGGCCTGGGCGGCGGCGCGCTTCTGCGGCGACCGCATCGTTCCCTCAGGTGAAGAGGAAGCGCTGCTTGCCCCTTTGCCGCTGGCCGCTTTGCGCATCGAGCCTGATATCCGCGCCAGCCTGGAAAGTGTCGGCCTGCGCACCGCGGGCGCCGTCATGGCCGCACCGCGCGCGCCGCTTGCCCGCCGCTTCGGTGCGACCTTGCTGCTGCGTCTCGACCAGGCGCTCGGCCGCCTCGACGAGGCGGTGTCGCCGCGCCTGCCGGTGGCGCCGCTTTCGGTCGAACGCCACCTCGCCGAGCCGGTCGTGCTGACCGCCGAGATCGAACGGCTGGTGGAAATGCTGGCGGTGACGCTGAAGATCGACCTCGAGCGCCGCGGCGAGGGCGCCCGGATGCTGGCGCTGCTTTTGTTTCGCGTCGACGGCGCTGTCAGCCGGCTCAGTGTCGGTACGTCACGGCCCTTGCGCGAACCGAAGCTGATCCAGCGCCTGTTCCACGAGCGGCTGACAGCGCTCGAGCAGGACATCGATGCCGGCTACGGTTTCGACCTGGTGCGGCTTTCGGTGCTGGCGGCCGCCGCCTTCGACATGCAGCAGGCCGATTTGACCGGCGAGATCGAGGACGACGGCGCCGACATCGCGCTGTTTGCCGACCGGATCCGCGCCCGGCTCGGCGACGCTGCGGTGCTGAAAGCGGTCGCCGTCGAAAGCCATTTGCCGGAGCGCGCCGTCGCCACCATCCCCTTCTCGGAGGCGCCGCAGCGGACCACGCCGCCGAAAGGGCCGGACCGGAAAGACGCGCCGCCCGCAACCATCTTCCCGCCGGAGCGGCCGATCCGGCTGTTCCGGTCGCCCGAGCCGATCGAGGTGCCGGCGACCGAAATGCCGGAGGGCCCGCCGATGAATTTCCGCTGGCGCCGCGCGCTCTACCGGGTCGCCCGCGCCGAAGGGCCGGAGCGCATCGCGCCGGAATGGTGGCAGAAGGACGAGGAAGACGCACCGACCCGCGACTATTTCCGCATCGAGGACAGTGACGGCCGACGCTACTGGCTCTACCGCCAGGGGCTCTACGGCGCCGGCCAGCCTTCGCCGCGCTGGTTCATGCACGGGGTGTTCGCATGAACGCGCTGACCGTCATCCCCTATGCCGAGTTCGGCATCCAGTCGAATTTCTCCTTCCTGCGCGGCGCCTCCAAGCCGGAGGAGCTGGTTGTCGCCGCCAAATTCCTCGGCTTTTCCTCGATCGGGCTTGCCGACCGCAACACCGTGGCCGGCGTCGTGCGCGCCTGGCAGCAGGCCAAGGTCGAGAAGCTCGCCTACCACCCCGGCTGCCGGCTGGTGTTCGGCGACGGTACGCCGGATATTCTCGCCTATCCGCAGAACCGCAAGGGTTGGGGCCATCTCTGCCGCATGCTGACGCAGGCCAATCTGCGCGACGAAAACGAGAAGGGCGCGACCCTTCTCCAGCGCGGCGACCTGCTCGAATGGGGCGACCTGCTGTCGCTTGCGGTGCTGCCCGATCTCTCGGCGAATGCGGATGATCCCCTGGCATTGATCCGTCAGCTGAAGGATCGTTTCGGCGCAAATCTGCGGCTTGGCGTGGCGCCGGATTATCGCGGCCATGACCGCTTCCGTATCGAGCAGGCGGCCGCCATGGCCGACGCCGCCGGCGTGCCGCTGATGGCGACCAACGATGTGCTCTATCACAGCACCGAACGACGCTCGCTGCAGGACGTGCTCACCGCCATCCGCCTCAATGTGCCGGTCGCCGAGGTCGGGCTGGAGCTGACGGCCAATGCCGAGCGCCATCTGAAGCCGCCGCTGGAAATGGCCCGTCTCTTCCGCCGTCATCCGCAGGCGCTGGCCGAGACGCTGCGCTTCGCCGGAGAGCTGACCTTCTCGCTTGGCGATCTCCAGTACAATTATCCCGACGAGCCGACGCAATCGGGCCTCGGGCCGCAGGCCGAGCTTGAGCGTCTGGCCAGGGAGGGGGCCGCCACGCGCTATCCGGCGGGCGTCCCCGCTTCCGTCTCGCAGCGCATCGATGAAGAGCTCGCTCTGATCGAGCGCCTGAACTATGCGCGCTATTTCCTGACCGTTTACGACATCGTCCAGTTCGCCCGCAACGAGGGCATTCTGTGCCAGGGCAGAGGCTCGGCCGCCAATTCGATCGTCTGCTTCTGCATCGGCATCACCGAGGTCGGCCCTGAGCGCATCGACACGCTGTTCGAGCGGTTCATTTCCGAGGAGCGCAACGAGCCGCCCGACATCGACGTCGACTTCGAGCATGAGCGGCGCGAGGAGGTGATCCAGTACATCTATTCGAAATACAGCGCCAAGCGCACCGCGCTGGCCGCCGCCGTCATCAGCTATCGCGGCCGCTCGGCATTGCGCGAAGTGGCCAAGGCCATGGGCCTGTCGGACGATGTCCGCACAGCGCTCTCCAGCTCGATCTGGGGCTGGTCGACCTCGGAGCTCGGCGAGAAGGAGGCGCATGCCGGCGGCCTCGACCGCAGCGAAACCTCGACCCGGCATGTACTTGCCCACGCCAACGAGATCATGGGCTTTCCCCGGCATTTGTCGCAGCATGTCGGCGGCTTCGTCATCACCAGGGACCGGCTCGACGAGATCGTGCCCATCGTCAAGACGGCGATGGAGGCCCGCAAGATGGTCGAATGGGACAAGGACGATCTCGACGCGGTCAAGATTTTGAAGGTCGACGTGCTGGCGCTCGGCATGCTGACCTGCCTGAAACGCGCCTTCACCTTGCTCACCGAGCATTATCCGGATGCGCGCGATGAGTATGGCAGGCCCTATGTGCTGGGCAGCCTCCCGCCTGAGGACAGGCATGTCTACGACATGATCTGCCGCGCCGATACGCTCGGCGTCTTCCAGATCGAATCGCGCGCCCAGATGTCGATGCTGCCAAGGCTCAAGCCAAAGGACTTCTACGACCTTGTCATCGAGGTGGCGATCGTGCGGCCGGGCCCGATCCAGGGCGACATGGTTCATCCCTATCTGCGGCGCCGGCAAGGCAAGGAAAAGGCCGAGTATCAAAAGCCGGAGTTGGAGGCGATCCTCAAGAAGACGCTGGGCGTACCGCTGTTTCAGGAGCAGGCGATGAAGATCGCCATCGTCGCCGGCGGTTTCAAGCCGGGCGAAGCCGACGAATTGCGCCGCGCCATGGCCACCTTCAAGCGTACCGGCACCATCGGCAATTACCGCCAACGCATGATCGACGGCATGGTCGGCAAGGGATACACCAAGGACTTCGCCGAGCGATGCTTCAAGCAGATCGAAGGCTTCGGCGAATACGGCTTTCCCGAAAGCCATGCCGCCTCCTTCGCGCTGCTCGTCTACGCCTCCTGCTGGTTCAAGACTTTTTATCCCGACGTGTTCTGCACTGCGATCCTGAACTCACAGCCTATGGGGTTTTACCAGCCGGCCCAGCTGGTTCGCGACGCGCGCGACCATGGCGTCGACATCCGCGACGCCGACGTCAATTTCTCCGTCTGGGACTGCACGCTGGAGGAAGACGACTTCGATCCCCGCCGCATCCTCCCACGCCATGCCCAGATGCGCGGTGTGATCGAGACAAGGCACGCCGTTCGGCTCGGCTTCAGGCAGATCAAGGGGCTTTCCAAGGAGCGCATGGAGGCTTTTGTGGCGCGACGCGGTTCGGGCTACGAATCCGTGCGGGATGTCTGGCTGCGCTCGGGCCTCGATGTCGACGACATCGAAAGGCTGGCCCAGGCCGACGCCTTCCGCTCGCTCGGCCTTGATCGTCGCGAAGCCTTGTGGGCGGTGCGCGCGCTGGACGGCAAGAGTGCGGCCGAAAGGCTGCCGCTGTTCGACCAGCCGGCAATCCGCCTGCGCGAGCTCGAGCCCGCGACGAAACTGCCGACAATGCCCCTCGGCGAACATGTCATCCACGATTACCGCGCGCTCGGCCTGTCCTTAAAGGCGCATCCGGTCGCCTTCCTGCGCGAGCGGCTCGACCGCGCCGGCGTCATCCCCAACGCCAACCTTGGCTCGGTTCGCGATGGCCGGCGGGTTTCCGTCGCTGGTCTGGTGCTGGTGCGCCAGCGGCCCGGCAAGGGCAATGCGATCTTCCTAACCCTGGAGGACGACAAGGCCGTCGCCAACGTCATTTTCTGGGAAAGGACGTTTACCCGCTTCCGCCCCATCGTCATGGGCGCCCGCTTCGTCAAGGTCACCGGCAAGCTGCAGTCGGAATCGGATGTCATCCACATCGTCGCCGAAAAGATCGAGGATTTGACGCCGTGGCTGACTGTGCTGTTGGAAGAGATGACGCCGGCTGTGCCGGCCCGTCCGGACATTGCGGCACTCTCGGACAAAGCAGAGAGGGTCATGCCCAAGGGCCGCAATTTCCAGTAGGGCTGTGCGGAGACGCCCATCGAAGGGAGGGGTGCTTTGCTCCGATCAGCGTCCAGCCTGCGCCGGCCCACTCAGCCGCGGCGGCGGAAGCACATCCTCCGCCGAAATGCTCCGCGCCTCCGAGGGCAGCATGATCGGGATGCCATCGCGCACGGGATAGGCGAGCTTGGCAACCCGCGAGATCAGCTCGCCACGCTCGGGGTCCCAGGCCAGCGGCCCCTTGGTCAGCGGGCAGGCCAGCAGCTCCAGCAGCTTTGGATCGACATTGGCCGTCTTGCCGTCACGCCCGTCCGCAGCCATCAGATCCCCTTTCAGCCAAACCCGGCCCAGCCCCTATTGAAGACTGGAGCCAAAATCCTCATTCTCGCGCGCCAGCGCCATTTCGGTAATGGCGATCAGCGTCTCGGCCCGCGCCCTCAAATCCGGCGCTTCCAACAGCGCCTGTTTCTCGGCAGGCCCGTAGGGCGCCATCATCGACAGCGCGTTGACCAGCATGGCGTTTTCGGCGCGGCTGACGCTTTCCCAGTCGGCTTCGAGATCGTTGGCCTGCAGATAGGCGCGAAACGCTTTGAGCAGCGCCGGCCGGTCGACATCGTTTGCCGCCTGGTCTTCCCTAAGATCGGTGAGGAACGGTGCCAGCTTGCATTGCCGAAACGGCGTCTTCACCGGCAGTTCATGAGCGATGCGGAACCGGCATATGCCCTGCAGCGAAATCAGATAACGGCCGTCGCCGCTTTCGGCCATCGAGATGATTCGCCCGGCGCAGCCGACATTGCACAGTTCCGGCTCGCCATCGGCGCGCAGGGCGCCGTCGAGGCTGGGCTGGATGATGCCGATCAGCCGCGGACCGGCAATCGCTTCATCCACCATCTGCAGGTAGCGCGGCTCGAAAATATTGAGCGGCATGCGGCCGCCCGGCAGAAGCAGCGCGCCGCCAAGCGGAAACACCGGGATGGTCGCCGGCAAATCCTTGCCGACCCGGTAATATGAGTTTCCGACCTGCACTTAAGTCCTCCGATCGCTTCGTCGGCATGCGGCCTGCCGCAGCCCCGCATCGTCAGCATCGCCTTAATCTGGCGCAGCCGCCGCAGGCCGCAAGGCCCCTGAGCCGCTCCACGAACAATTTCGCCGGCGAATGGCTATCTGTTGGTGCATGATCTTTTCCGAAAACCGGTTCCCACTTTTCGGGATCATGCACTAGGAAAACAGCAGCGACGACAATTTGCGCCGCGCCGCCAGCGTCGCCTCGTCGGTCATGCCCCAGGCCTCGAACAGCTTCAACAGCTGCGCCCTGGCACCATCCTCGTTCCAGGTGCGGTCCGCCTTGATGATGGCCAGCAGATTGTCGGCCGCCGCATGGCGATCGCCTCGCGCATTCTGGACCATGGCAAGATCGAAACGCGCCTGGTGGTCGCCGGGATTGGCGGCTAGGCGCTGTTCGAACTCGGCCGGATTGCCGAGTGCGGCCGCTTCCGCCGCCAGCGTCATTTTGGCGCGCAGCGCGGCAAGCGCGGGCGCATCCTTCTTGGCCTCCGGCGCCGTTGCCAGCAGCGCCTCGGCGCCCTCGTTGTCGCCGGCCTCGAACAGAAGCTCGCCCAGCCCGGCGATCGCCTCGATCGTCTCCGGCGCCTGCGCCAGTATGGCGTCATAGATGTCGGCAGCGGTCTGCGTATCGCCCGCCGCATGCGCTTCGGCTGCCGCGGCCAGCGCTTCGGCGACCGGCGGCGCGCCATCGCCCTTGCCGCCGACCTTGGTGATGAAGTCGCCGATCTGGCTCTCGGGGATGGCGCCCATGAAACCGTCGACCGGCTGGCCGTCCTTGAAGGCGATGACCGCCGGGATCGACTGGATGCCGAGCTGGCCGGCGATCGAGGGGTGGTCGTCAATGTTCATCTTGACCAGCTTGACCTTGCCACCGGCGGCCTTGACCGCCTTTTCCAGCTGCGGCGTGAGCTGCTTGCAGGGCCCGCACCACGGCGCCCAAAAATCGACCAGAACCGGTTGTTTGCGCGATTCCTGGATGACGTCAGCGGCGAAGGTGGCCGTCGTGGTGTCCTTGATCAGGTCGCCACCGGCCGGAACGGTGCCGGCTGCGGCCTTGGCCGGCTCGGCGCCGCCATACTGCACCGAAGTGGTGTACTGGCCGGAATTGCCGCCGAATTGGCCGCCAAACGGATTGTTGTTGTCGCTCATATCGTCGCCCTTCCGGTCGCGCCCCTCGCCAGCGGAGCAGGCGCGACGTCCTTGCTAGAGCAATTCCAGGAAAAGTGTGAGACGGTTTTCCGCCCGGAATTGCGTTGAAACAAAAAGTCGGTTTTCGCCATCCATGTGGCGATCAAGCCGAGACTTTCAAGATAGCAGCATCATGTCCGGTTGCCTCGACGAATCTGATGAGGTCGGCCGAAGCGATCGACGTCGTCGCCTCATTGGTCAGCGGATGCGCATTGACCACCGCATGCGCCATCAGCTCCTGGTCGAGCACCACCTTGACCCGTCTTTGCGTGTCGTTGATCAGCCCGAACAGGGTGACCGCGCCCGGAATGACGCCAAGCAGCTCCATCAGCATCTCCGGTCTGCCGAACGAAACCCGGCTGGCGGCACCGATGACCGTGTGGATCTGCTTTAGGTCGACGACCGCATCCTCGCCGACGCTGACCAGGAAGAAATTGTCCTTCTTGTCCTTGAGGAACAGGTTTTTGGTGTGGCCGCCGTGGATTTCGCCGCGCAGCGACTGCGAATCGGCCACCGTATAGAGCGGCGGATGGCGCACGGTCGACACCGATATGCCGAGATCGGCAAGAAAGGCGAAAAGTTCGGCTTCGGTCTTCGGCATTGGTGGTCTTCCCTTGTCTCGATGCGGGGCAAAGCCGTTTACGGCCAATGATGCCGCCGAGACAAGGCCGTCATGGGAAGTCAATGAACCACCCGTGTGGCCAAAGAGGTTCGGCCCAGCGATTTGGCGCGACCAAAAAGCCCGTCATTTCCCTGTTGCAATCGCCGCGCTCTTCAGCCATATAGGCTCGGCTTGCGGCCCCAAGGGCCGTGTGAGCGGGTGTAGCTCAGGGGTAGAGCACAACCTTGCCAAGGTTGGGGTCGAGCGTTCGAATCGCTTCACCCGCTCCAAATCTTCTTTAGATTTGAAAAGCAAAAAGGGCCCGGGAAACCGGGCCTTTTTGCTGTCTGGCGCCGGGGAGCGCCAAGGGGGAGCTGCCTCGGCATTAACTCGCAACCTAGCGAGGACGAACTCTGCAAGCCGCGATTTGCCCGCGAGCGCCTTCTAGCGCTCGACCGCTCGACATTGGCCCGGCCCTCCTCCACCCGTAGGACCAGATACTCTTAATGGTATAGGAGTCAGCGGCAGCGTGTGAGCAACATGATCCCGAACAGGAATTCGCAGGCCCTTAATATTTCAGGCGGCGTACCGCCGCCATACAACGAAACGACAGCCTTTACGTATTCCTCCAAGTAGCCGGGGTTTATCGGAGGGTCGCCTACATTCTGGTCCGGTAGAACCATGTTGTGCTTGCCAACGCTGACCGACGGTCTTTTCCGTTCATCCTTCCGTACACTTACTTTGCAATTGGTGCTGTCGATCGGCTGATTGACTTCAGGGCCGCTCGACAATTGATAGATAATATGATTTGTTCCTCCATAACTTGAGTATTGCTGAAGCAAGTCAGATCGATTCTTTTCTTTAGCTTTCAGAAAAGTAGGTAGATTAGCTAGTAAATGTATCGTAACGTTTCTGTACCCTTCCTTGCTTGGGATCGCTGCGGTCGGATCGTTTCCGTCAAATATCTTGAGCTTTGCCATTTGCTCTCTCCCCTGAATGAACGTTTGTTTGTAGCAATCATCACAGACACAGTACCAGCAAGTAATTCTCCGTGGCGCGGCAGATATGCCCTCAGTGGACGAAGGGCAGCCGCTGAAACGCCAGCTGCTCGAAGCAGGAACGGGTAAGCAGGTCGGACATGGCGATCTTGCGCTCGGTCAGATCTTCATAGTGATGCGCGCCGCCGCCTGCCGGGACGGTGACGTCCTCGCCTACCAGGAACTTCGAGAGTTGCGCGACCTCGTTTATCTCGCGTTTGCCTTCGCTGCCGATGTGGGTGAATTGTGTTCCAGTCTCACCGGTGTGGCATCCGTTGCAGGTGGCGAGCGAAAACTTGCGGCGCGTTTCGTGTGGGTTGGCGGGACCGCCGAGACCTTGAGCAAACCAGAAGAAGCCGCTCAACTGGGTACTGGACGTGGCTCCCAAGAACAGGTCGAGGGCGCCCGGAAAGCGCTCCGGAACAGCAAAGCGGTCGTTGAGAATGTCGCCTTCGTTGGTGCCGAGATAGCTCTGCAGAGTAGTGCTCCCCTCAAACTTATCGTCCGGCGTTTGTTTCACCGTGACGAGACCCAACACGCCGGTCTCCCCAAGGCGGAACTCGCGCCACTGCCACCCGAGACCGAACATGGTCTCGTTGGTCCTCAATTGATTAAGCGAACTCATGTTGGGGATCTGGCTCGGGTTCGATCCGTGATCTGTGAAGGCGCGGGTGATGGACTCGAGCGCTTGATTGTAGTCGGCAGCGCTGTCGAGATCCTTCCAGCGCTGCTGCCACGCCTTGATCCCCGTGCACGAGTCAGCAGCGATGCCGTACTCAAAGATAATGGTAAAACTGATCGGGGTGCATGAGGGCGGTGTCGTCGGCTCCTGGTCGACCAAACCGAACACCAAACGCCCCTCGCCGGCGCTTTCGGCGCCACCGACACTATGAGCAAGATCGGGGCGATTGACGATGGCCATAAGCCGTGCTGGGAAGTAGTCGATGTTGAGCGCCCCGCCCGACAATCGCTGCCAGGTGTCGATCACGTTCTGCAGGTGCAGGTCGCGCTTGGGGACGATCCACCCGGTGCCTTGCTGTTGAGCCCCCCAAGTTGACAGCCAGCTAAGAGCAAACTCCTCGGGTGTGACGCCACTGCCGTAGGCCATCTCGCGTACCAAGTGGCCAAAGCTCCACGCGCCCCCGGGCGAACCTAGGCCGCTGCAGGCATCGAAGCTACGCACCCCATCTTCGACCACCTCCTTTGCCGTGATCATCAGCGAGCGGTTGTGGTCGATGGCGATGGGCGGTGAGAGGGGTGGAAACGTCGCGAAGACCGGGAAGTCGAAAAGATATTCGACCTTGAACCGGTGGTCCTGCAGCGCGTCGAACCGTGGTCCCGGCAAGCGAAGGAAGGGGGTCTTTGCGGGATCTATGTTGAGCTCGTGCACAGCAATCAGCGGGTCTCGCGTGGCCAGTAGACCTAATGCTTGCGCTGCCTGCTCGCGCGCTCCGGCAAGTGTCGCGGGCATGATGCGCTCGGCGTCGCTGACCGCGTCGGTCGCTGAGACAATGTCGCGCGGACCCCGCCGTATCAGCCTTGTTGGGCCATGACCGCGCAGAACCTCGATTGTCGCCTCCAGGTCGGCGCGCCGCGCTTCAAACGCGCTGGTAGCGTCAAACTTGAACGGCGCGGTGAATACGCCGTCGCCTCCTTCTCGATCCGGAGCGGCGCCATCGTCGCGAAACGTTACGGTCCCGTCCTCCATGGCCACGGAGAACTCTGTAAGCGTCGACGGGCCGACAGTGGCGATCTCGCCCAGCACCACCCCGGGCTCCGGCGTCAGGAATACACGCAACTCGATGATATTATCCGTCAGTATCGCGGTCGAGCCGAGGGTGTTCTCCTGGGCGCGGCCGGCGATTGCCGTCGCCAACAACAATAGTGGCGCTAGGAATAAAGTACGGTGTAGCGTTGGCATCTGAAACATAGTTTTTCTCTACTTTCAACCAACCGCAAATGCACCCTATTCTGGCCAACCACGGCGTCGCGAACTTCCTGGTTGAAGCCGAGATGCGCTAGCCGGGTTTCGCCGGTCACCAGAAAATCGTGGATGCTGTAACGCTGGGCGGGCCATAGTATTTCCCCTGGCCGTATTTTAGTATGAACTTATCAAGCGCTCGGCACAAGTCGGCAGTTTCGCATTTTGTCTCATCGGGCTTAACGCCTGCGGTATTGGAACGGCATCGATGACGGCGTAGTGCTGGCTGATGGATCAAGAGAGCTTGTGCGTGTGCACATCTACCTGGCATAGCCGTGCCAGGTCGCGCCGATCCTCGTCCCGCTTGATTGGGAAGGCGCCTAGAAACCAGTCCAGGATGTCCTTCGGCGTGGCAGGTGCAGGTCCTGCCCAGGCTGCAGCAATGGACGTGTGCAACTGCATCAGCGCCGCACGAGCTTCATCCGTCCTGCCTAACTTGCGCAGGGCGGCAGTTTTCCAACCGGCAGTGTCGACGATTGCGTTCTTGGACCGATCGGCCGCCGCGATTGCGCCTTCGAAATCGCCGGCAAAATAGCGGATTACCGCGATGTGCGACCACTGATAGTCCAAAAACATGGATGTCAGATCCATTGCACGCTCCAGCAGATGCGACGCAGAATCGACGCGACCCATGAACGCCATGCCCAAGGCAGCCGACACCAGTGTCTTGGGACTGTTGGGGTTGAGTTCGGCGGCCAGTTCGTAGTGCACTTCCGACTGTTCGAAGTGTCGGGTCATGGCTGTCGACCAGGCGACCACCAAATGGTTGCGTGCATCCAGGGGATCGAGCGCCACGGCGCGTTGCGCCAGCTCTGCAGCCCTCTCCGTTATGGAAGGATCGGCAGCAATTCCCGGTCGGATGAATTGTCGCGCATTGTGGATGCTGGCCAAACTGGCGTAGGCAGGAGCGAAGTTCGGATCAGCAACGATCGCGCCTTCGAACAGCCGTTCGGCCTCGTCTTCGGCATCTGGTGTCCAGCGAGTCAGTAAGTCCTCGCCGCGCAACCAGGCATCATAGATGTTGAGATTTTGCGGGAGGCCCCTGACCTGGCGCGACAGCCTGTCATGCGAAAGGTAAACCTCCAAAGTGGAAGCAACCTTTCCGACTAACTGCTTCTGCAAAACGAGCCAGTTTCCAAGCGAAAATCGAAACGAATCGCTCCAAATGACCTGGTTCGTGCCGGGATCGCTTACCGAGACGATCAACTGCATGTCGTCCTGGTTGTCCACGCACTTAGCCGTCAGCAGATAGTCCGTGTCGGGACTTTCGATTGCGGTATCTTTCAACTCGATGACTGTGAACTCCCGAAATTTGGATAAATTAGCGATTAATTCGGAGCGGAATCCCCAGACCAGAAGAGAGATTTTCTTTGTTCGAGCCTCAAATTTTTCGACCGCGAGCGTTGGCGCGGGTCCGCTCGGCCGCGGTGGCTTCTTTCTGTTCAACAATAACGGCTCCGGACCCTTAAGTGCCTCGGCCAAAGCCGTCGTTTCCATGCTAGGCAGCAACTGATACCGTTGGCGCAGAATGTCGCGCAGATTTTCGTAGACGCGCATTGCGGCGGCGACATTCTGCAGTTCCGCATGGTGGCGGATGAGACAGCGCGCAGCGCGCTCATGGCTCGGTTCGAGCACCAAGAGGGCATTTGCTGCCCTGCGCATTGCAGGTTCGGATATCTCGAAGCGTTCCAGCATGGCCTCCAAGGCCTCCAAGGCGTGGTCACGCCAGTTGTGCCTCGTGACGCTCAGCCACGCGCTGAATAGGTCGCTGGTGTCTTCCAGGCCGAATAGGATCGCCTCGGACCAATCCGATCGTTTGAGGAGCAGGTCGTCGATCTTGCCCTCTCCGAGATCCTTCAACATGCGAACGACATCGACGGTTATGCGCGAGGGACTCAACCCGATAATATTTCCGCGCCTGAGAATTCCTGCCGCCGAGCCACCCGCAATTGATCTTTCGGCGATCTGCAGGCAGTTCGCCAACGCACGCCGAGCGGCTACCGGGCTTCGTTCTGGCCAGATCAAGGTAGCCACCCGGTCATGCACCTCCTGATAATTGCTGGACAGTGCAAGGTATCCGATCAGTGCCTGCGCTTTCGGGGAACGCAATGCGATTGCTTCACCATCTTCCCGATAAAGACCAAGCCCATCAATAACCGAAATCAGTCGCTGATGGCCGTTGTCCGGGACATCGGCAAGGTTGGAGGCAACCACGTTGTAGAGTGTCAGCGGCTCAGGCATGTTCTTCAAAGCGGGCCGCCCGGCGAACCTAAAACGCCACCGCCCGGTGTTGCGGGCCGCCCAATATACGTCTTGGGTCACACACACACCGCCTGGCTCGGCCATAGCCTGCACCCGGGCAGCCACGTTTATCGCATGCCCGAACACATCGCCGTCACGGCGATGAACCTCTCCAATATGCAATCCGATCCGGAACCGACTGTAAAACGTTCCCCTGTCTAGGAGGTCAGCCAGGCTACCCTGCATGAAAATGGCGTAGTCGATGGCGTTCGATACACCGTCGAACAGTATCAGGACCCCGTCCCCTGTCGTCTTGATGAACTCGGCGCCGAATTCCTCGCAATGGGTTTGGAAGAGTTGGAAACACTGCGAAACGAGATCCAGTGTACCAAGTTCGTCGGCCGCGGTTAGCCGGCTATACTGAGCCAGGTCAGCAAACAGGATTGATTTAAGGGTCGCTCGCCCCGATATCGCTTGCATGGTCGCCGCCGATGCCCTGTCGAATGTGCTATTCTGCTCCCCAATGCGGGCTTAGTCGACGGTACAACGAACTGATGGCAAATGCTTTCACGGACGGCTTTAGCGAACTCGCCAGGGTCGGCGAGTTGTTCGACGTGATTAACTTGCCTGTGACGGATGTTCCGGCTCATTTCGCTATCGCGATTCCTAATAATGCCTTGTTGCAATTGCCAATGATGCCGCGTGCAGCACTGCCAGAAGCAGGGAGACTGGCAAGCGGTCGGGGGTTGAGCATCGACGATTGCCGGGCGAGTTGCCTTGGCGAGGCAGCCGAACTCTTCAGTTGCTGCTCGTGGGGTGACGAGCCGTTGATCACCGCTACGGTCGACGAGATCGGATCGGGGGCAATCGCTCCTGAAAGCCTGAACGGCTTCAGTTCCGATCAAATCGCCGCCCGCGCTGTGTGGAACAAGGAAAACAACGGCTTCGATTGGCGACCGCCGATCAGGGATGAATCGGCCGCGCTGAACTGGCTGAGGGTTGAAGATGCATTTGGGGGGGATGGCGCGTTCATACCAGCAGACTTTGCTTTCATAGGATGGAAAGAGGCTGGCGAGGAGGGCGCGGTCGCCATCGGCGATAGCAGTGGGTGCGCTGCAGGACCTAATGCGGACGCGGCGAAACTGGCGGCTATCCTGGAGCTCGTCGAGAGGGATGCGACGGGTCGGTGGTGGTATGGAAGAAGGCAGCGGCGAATGATTGATCCGGCCTGTCTCTCGGGCATCGACCCGCTTGTCGATTGGCTGTGCGATCGCGAGCGTCGAACCCGGCTCTTCGACATTACCTCGGACATCGACGTCCCAGTGGTTGCCGCTGCTTCTGCGGAACCGGACGGCAAAGACGTCTCGGTAGGCTTTGCCGCGGGCAAAAGCCTGCAGTCCGCTGCGACAGCCGCCTTGACCGAGATGCTTCAGATGGAGATTTCGCTCGGGGCTTCACGTGCGCTTGGCGACAAAGCTGGCGCTTGGTCACGATGGCGAGAGAAAACCTCAATGAAAACTCGGCCGTTGAATATGGCGCCGATCCAACACGTCGCGCCAGGTCTACCTCATTCCGCGGTTGAACGTGACCTGTCGGACGTGCTCGACGCCTTGGCGCATAGAGGAATCGATTTGTGGTTTGCCGAAATGACCCGCGCGGAAATCGGCATTCCCGTGTTTCGCGCCGTATCCACCCTGCTCTGTCACTACAAACCACGGTTCGGACGCGCACGGCTCCTTGCTCCCGATGCTCGCGATCTAAGCTTCGACACCAGTTCGCCCGAGGACCAGCCCCTGCTTTTAGTCTAGTGTTGGCAGCATATTCAAGGGGCTCCACCCAAGATGGTCTATCCAAAAATCGTCACCAATCTCCAGTCGCCCTGTTTTTGGCGGCTCCATGCGTTCAAGTATCTGGTTCGTCAGTCACTTCTTGCTCGTCGTAGCCATTTGCTCGCCCGCGCGTTCGTGTTTAATGAGTTGATCATCCATCGGGTTTCCGTGGGGAGCCGCAAGGCGGGGCGCCTTTTGCTTTTTCCAAACCGGCGATGTAAGCGCGTTGCGGGACTCTCGTTCTACCTTGTAACCAGGCGCGGGTAAGACGGCGTGGCGCATAATCCCTTGGTTTCAAGTTCGGCGAACGGCGGCACCGCTTCCGAAGCGCCCGCTTGGCTGGCGTTGCGGAACGCCGCGTCGGAGTGCGGCTCCGGCTCGCGCTCGATCGACCCACAGCCCCTGCGCGCGCTCCCGGCAGGACGCAAGTGGGCACGTGAGATCGCCAGGGTAATCGTCGATGGCCTTATGGCGGGAAGCCTGTCGGTGCCGGCGCAATTGGCTGCCCGCTGGGACAGCTTTGGCGGCGCCATCACCGAGTTGATCGTCGGACTCGGCAAGCTCTGGGACAATCCCGGCGCGGCTCGCCGCATCCAGTATCAGCTTGAGCAAATGCTGCTCGACGTCGACGATCTTGCCGCGCCGCGCAGGCTGGCGCGGACACTTGGAATTCGCGTCGACGCCCGAAATCCAACCGCGACCGAACTGCCGGAAGGCATAGATCAGATTTATGCCCATCTGATGATGGATGGCCGGATAGAGGCTGTCGTGCAGTTCGGCGTACTCGGGACCGTGACAAGCGATCATTGGATCGAATTGATCCTGGATGTCGTGCCTGCCGGGCGGCTTGCGAGAGGATCGCCTGTACCGCGAAAGGGCGTCGCGGCCGACACGTCAAACATGATTGCAGCCGAGGCATCGTTGGCCATGGCGGGAGGCCGGTCACATCCGGACAGCCACTTTGGCAAACTCGCGCAAATGGCCACGCAAGCGCAGGAGCTGGTTCGCTCGAGCGCCGAACCGCCAGAGCCTCTTGCCGCGCCGCGCCGCGCACGGGTCGCGAATAAGCACGACAAGGATCGCACGGCGTTCTGGAATCGCCATTTCGCGACCGAGGACCCCTGGAACTACCGTTCGCTCTATGAGCAGGAAAAATACGAGCGGCAGCTCGAAATTTTGCCTGCCGGTCCCATCGGCCGGGCGCTTGAGCTGGCCTGCGCGGAGGGCCATTTCACGCGGCAGCTGGCGCCGCGCGTGGGCCATTTGACCGCAACCGACATCTCCGCCATAGCCGTCGGGCGGGCCCGCGCGCGCTGCAGCGATCAGCCGAATGTCGAGTTCGGCGTACTCGATTTCGCCGCCGATACGCTGCCGGGTGGGATGGATCTGATCGTCTGTTCGGAAGTGCTCTACTACCTCGATGACCTCGCCGAGTTGCGGCGCATCGCCAAGAAATTCGCCGAGGCGTTGGCGCCCGGCGGCAGTTTCATCAGCGCACACGCATTCGTTCTGCGTGACAATGTCGAAAAGACGGGCTTCGACTGGAACACATTCGGAGCACAAGCGATCTCCGAGACGCTGGCCGTGACCGAAGGCCTCGTGCTGGAACAATCGATCCAGACCGAGCTCTATCGCATAGACCGCTTCCGCCGCCTCTCACCGGACGATGTGGCGACCGAACCGACGGTCGATCATGTGCCGATCCGCGCGCCCCTCGAAATCGGGGTCGCGCGAAATGTCGTCTGGGGCGGGGCGCGGGCCATGCGGCGCGACGTCGCGCGCAGTGAGCGGCGCCAGCGCATCCCTGTTCTCATGTATCACGGCGTCGCCGATGAAGCTCCGGCCGCGCTCGCCCGTTTTCGGCTCGCGCCCGCCGCATTCGCCAGCCAGATGGCATGGCTGCGCGCCAACGGCTTTCACGCGATCGGGTCCGGGCAGCTGGAAGTGTCGATCGCCAATCGCCAGCCTTTCATAGGCCGCCCGGTTGTCATCACCTTCGATGACGGCTTCCAGAACTTTGCCGACCATGCCTGGCCGATCTTGCGCGCCAACGACCTGACTGCGGAAGTGTTCCTGGTGACGGACCTGGTGGGTGAAACTGCCCAATGGGACGCCGATATCGGCCCGCCGGCGCAGCTCATGGGCGCCGGGACGGTACGACGCCTCTCCGCCGAAGGTGCGTTCTTCGGTAGCCATATGGCGACGCATCGCGCGATCGATGGTCTGTCGACTTCTGACCTGGCCGCCGAGCTCCTGCGCTCTCGTCTGTTCATCGAACGCTGGACCGGTCGGCCAACCACGGCATTCGCGGCACCCTTCTCTGTCACCGACCGGCGGCTTGGCCGGCTGGCCAGGGAGTGCGGCTATCGAGTAGGCTTCAGCCGCAAACACGGGCCGGCGGACCTCGATGGCGATCCCATCGACCTGCCGCGCATCGAGATACGCGGGGACCGCTCGCTCAACGACTTCGTTGCCGCCGTCGAGGCCGTGCTCGATGAACGTTGAGCGTGTCAGCTCATTATTGGGCGACCTGGGACACGGCTGACATCAGCTCCTTCGGGTTTGGCGCCCCAAACATGTATCGCCCACCCCCTGGAACCTCGGTGAAGCTCCAGCGGACGATCCCCTGCCGGTCCAATAGGAACTGACCGACCAATTGCCCGTGTCCCGTTGCCATCATCTGCTGGTCGGCGTCGGTCATTTCGTAATGGTCCTTCTTGTCGAGGATTTCGCCGGCCGCCATAGGATTCATAGGACCGGGCAACTCGCCTGGTATGTCGACCCGCATATCCATTACCGATGCCATCGAGACCTTGTACGGCCAGTTCGTCTCGTCTTGGGTGAATTCGAGATTGGGCAGTCCAAAGGCACGATGTGAAGCGCGTTCAGGGTCGGAGGCTGCAAGCAGGTTCGGCATCGGATGGTAGCGGAAATAGAGACGCGCCCGTTCGATCGGCGTGTTGACCACCGTCAGGCTCTGCACGCCCTTTTCACGCAGCTCCGGATCAAGCCGCGCCTGGGCGGCGATATGGCGCCGGCAAAACGCACAATGCAGACCTCTAAACAGGCCGACCAGCACTGGTTTTTGCCCGCGAAAGTCGTCAAGCGCGATCTTGCCTTCCTGGGTAATGGCATCGAGGATCAGGTTCGGCGCAACGTCGCCTGGTTGAAGCGGTAACAAGTCACTACGCGCGGACATTTCCAACCTCCCGCCCGGTTAGTCGAGAAAAGGCAGCACCACAAGCGCTTCCGGGTCGAGCCCGTGCTGGGCGCATATGCCCTGCGCCAGGGAAAAATAGCGTTCGGCCTCGGCCAGATTGTCGAGGTCGAGATTAAGCGTTGCAAGACCATCATAGCACGGAAACAGCAATTGGGGCTCGCCCGTTTCGCGGGCTACGTCCAGTGCTTGGTGGAACAAGCCGACCGCCAGTTCCGGATGGCCGTTGCACTGGTGGATCTGCCCAAGCACGATCAACGGCACCGGCAGGTGCTCGCGCTGGTCGAGCGCCCGGTCGATCTCGATGGCCTTCTCGGCGGCAGGCACGCCCTCCGTTGGACAGCGATCCGTGAAAGTACAACAAGCGACCGCCAGATTGGCGAGAAGGCGCGCCTGAAAACCCAGATCACCAATATGGCGCGCCACTTCCAGACCGCGCCGACAGACCTCCATCGCCTTCGCCGGATCGATGGTCGTGTAAAGCACGCCGAGATTGGTGTAGCCGCGGCAGGCCGCACCCAGCAGACCGGCGGCTTCGGCCAGTTCAATACTACGTTCAACCTGGCTAACGGCTTCACGGTTTCGCCCAAGGCGAGCCAGCGCAACTGCCTTGGTATTAAGTGCCTCGGCGGTCACGAGGGTGGCATCATCGGAGACATGTTCCGTTATCAGACTGCGTACGCAATCCAGCGCCGCGTCCGCCCATTTTGCCGCGAGCGCGTGATCTCCGCTGCGGAACGCCTGTCGGCCACGTTCTTGCCAGAGATGCGCCTGCTCGATCGGGGCATCCGCTCCATCGAGGAGCGCTGCCGCTTCGGCATAGCGGGATTCCGCGTTGTCCCGCTTGCCCACGTCCCAGAGCAGCCGACCGATCTTGCGCAAAACGCGCGCCGACGCGACACGATCGGCTGACTCCTGGTAGGCCTGCAACACCGCCTCGTAGTGGCGGTGCGCGATCTCGCGGCGGCCTGCCGCCCCGCTCAAATCGGCAATGCGCTCTGCAATTGCCAGTTTGAGCGGTGTTTGCCCGCTCGCGCCCATCGCGGTCAGTGCTCGCTCGTAGAAACGAAGGGCGTCGTCATTGGCGTAGATCGTGCGAGCGCGATCCCCCGCCGCCTGCAGATAATGCGCCCCCCTCTCCCGCTCGGCGCTCTGTGCGAAATGATGGCCGAGCGCGGCCAGATCCTCGAACCGTTCCGGCTTGTCGCCGCACAGTTGCTCCAGGGCAGCACCGACCCGGCCGTGGATGTCGGTCCGACGTTGCAGGAGCAGGTTCTGGTAGATCACATCCTGCAGCAATGTTTGCGTAAAGCGGTAGCTTTGCGACGAGACAGAGCCTGATCCGGCAACTTCCTCTATGATTTCCGCATCGCAAAGCAGCTCGCAGCCGGCTTCCAGCCGGCCGGGGTCGGCTGTCGCGGCTTTCAGAAGCGTGGCATCGAAGCGCGGTCCGATTACCGCGGCTTCCTGGGCCAGCCGGCGCACCTCTTGCGGCAGCCGGTCGACGCGGGCAAGCAACATTGCCTGGATAGTCGCGGGGATGCCGGTTGCGACTTCGCCTGCTGCGGTCCGCCATTGCTGGCCTTCGCGCGTCAACACGCCGCGATCGATAAGGCCGCGAACGATCTCCTCGATAAAAAGCGGGTTGCCGCCCGCGCGCTCGAGGATCTGGTCGAGAAGGCCTCCTGCGGAGTTTACCCAGCTCTCGCCGAAAAGCGCCGCCACCAGGCTGCGTCCGTCATCCCTGTTGAGCGGCGAAAGCCTGAGCGCGGTGTGACTGACCCGACTTGAATCGAGCTGGTCGTTGTCGGGCGCCGGACGATGCGTGACCAGCAACATCAGCCGCGTGCGTTCCAGCCTGTCCATCACGAAACGCAGTGCTTCGAGCGAAACGGCGTCGGCCCAGTGCAGGTCTTCGACGACAATCAACAGCGGCGACAACGCAAGCCGCCGTTCGATGATGGTGCGAACCGCATAGAGGATTTGCCGCCGCAGCTGCTCGGGCTCGACATGCTGCAAGGTGGCATCGGGGTCGCCAAGGCCAAGCACATGGTAGAGCAAAGGCATCAGCCGCTTCGCCTCCTCGCCCTGCAAGCCGAGATCGCCAAGCAAGGCTGCGAGCTTGCCCCGCATCTCGTCACCACTGTCGTTTTGCATCATCCCGGCAGCGCTGCGCACCACTGCGCCCAGGGCGCCAAATGATTGTTCGCCCAGCGGTGAGCACGTGGCCTGCCGCACGGCGACATTGCGAAATCGATCCTCGTCGCCCACGCGGGCAACGAACTCCTTCACCAGTCGCGATTTCCCGATACCGGCTTCTCCGACGAGGCGGACAAGCTGGGCCGAGCCGCCGCACGCCTGGTCAAGGCTCGCCAGCATCCTGTTGAGCTCCGCATCACGGCCTACTATCGGCGCACTGAGGCCGAGCACCTCGAGCCCACGCGCTGCACGCGGCGCCGCAAGCGGTGCATCCAGTCGATGGACGAGCACACTGCCGGCCTTGCCGCGGAAGACGACATCGCCCAGCGACTCGTAAGAGAAGGCATGCCGGGTCAGCCTGTGCGTGAGCTCGCCTACCAGCACCTCACCCGGCGCGGCCAGCGATTGCAGGCGTTGCGCCGTGTTCACTGTGTCGCCGGTCACTGAATAGGATTTGGCGGTGCCGATCCCCAATCCGCCGGTAACCACCGGACCCGTGTTTATGCCGATGTGCAGCAACAGAGGCGTGCCGGAGTGGGGGGCGCGTTCACCGAGCCGCGCCGTCCGGGCGATCATGTCGAGAGCGGCGCGAAGCGCACGTTCCGGATCGTCCTCATGCGCGACCGGCGCACCGAACAAGGCAAGCAGGGCATCGCCGATGAATTTGTCGACGAAACCACCAAAGTTCTGCACGGCCGCCGTCAATTCCTTGAACAGTTCGTTCTGCAGCGCTTGCATGACCTCAGGGTCGAGCTGCTCGCTGAGTGTCGTGAAGCCGCAGAGATCGGCGAACAGGACCGTTACCGTCCGTCGATCGGCGTCGGAGACGGGATGCGGCCCTTCATCGCTTTCGATGTTCCGCGACGGAGTTCGAGAGGGCTGCGCAGTGGTCCGGCTTGGTGTCGGAGCAGGCCGCTCCGCGGCTTTTGCGGTCGCGCCGACGCTTGCCCCACATTTCGGACAGAACTCGAAATCAGGTGCGCAGACATAGCCGCAACTGGCGCATGACACGGGCTGGCGCCGGCCACACTTCGGACAGAAGGCGTAACCGCCCTCAATCTCGAAACCGCAGCCCGAGCAGTCCATGGACACCTCACCAGAGCATGATGCCGAAAAGTGTAAAGCGATTTTCGGACGACATCATGCGCTCCATCTCTTCGACCCTGAGCCGTGACGCGTGATCCCGCCACGCTCGTCACGGCCAGGGTATTCACAAGGATGAACCGATGGCCGTCATCCGGCAAGCGGTAGTGCAAAGGGGCAACCGTATGGGCTCGGCGGCAAAGCGCTGCCGATACGGGCGGCTGCGCGCCCGTCATTTGCGAAAATTTCCTCCTCCCCCGTCTTCCTGCTATCGTGGAGATGAGGAGGCGGACGCATGAATGAGAACCGCAAGCTGGCCGCAATCCTGGCCGCAGATGTGGTCGGATACAGCCGGCTCGCGAGCGCGGACGAAGATCGTACTTTGGCGAGGTTGCGGGCACTGCGCAGCGACCTGATCGATCCCACCATCACAGTGCACAACGGGCGAGTGATCAAGCGCACCGGGGATGGGGCGCTGGTTGAGTTCCGCAGCGTGGTGGATGCCGTGCGCTGCGCCGTTGAGATTCAGAACGGCATGCTCGAGCGCAATGCCGGCGTGCCGCAGGACCGCCGCATCGAGTTCAGGATCGGCATCCATCTGGGGGATGTGGTCGAAGAAAGCGACGGCGACCTGATGGGCGACGGCGTCAACATCGCCTCGCGCCTGGAGGGCGTCGCGTCACCCGGCGCGATCTGCCTGTCCGAGGATGCCTATCGCCAGGTCAAGGCCAGGCTCGACCTCTCGGTCAGCGATCTCGGCAGCACGCAGCTCAAGAACATCGCCGAGCCGATCAGGGTCTATTCGCTGCAGGTCGGCGCCGGGACCAAGGCGGCCGCGACGCCCGAAACCGTAGGCGGCCGGCCGGCCGCGGCAGCGCCGCCGAAGCTGTCGATCGCCGTCCTGCCGTTCGCCAACATGAGTGGTGACGCCGAACAGGACTACTTCGCCGACGGCATCTCCGAGGACATCATTACGGCGCTGTCCAAACTGTCGCAGCTCTTCGTCATCGCCCGCAATTCGTCGTTCACCTTCAAGGGCCAGAACGTCAATGTGCAGGAGGTCGGCGTGAAGCTCGGCGTGCGGCATGTGCTTGAGGGCAGCGTCCGCAAGTCGGGCAACAGGGTGCGCATCACTGCGCAGCTCATCGATGCAATTTCGGGCGGCCATCTCTGGGCGGAGCGGTTCGATCGCGACCTGACCGACATATTCGCCGTGCAGGACGACGTGACGCAGCAGATCGTCGGCGCGCTGGCGCTCAATCTGACGGAGGGTGACCGTCAGCGGCTGGCGCCCGAGCAACCACGCAACGCGGAGGCGTATGACTGTTTCCTGCGCGGCCGCGAGCTGTGGCACCGGCTGACGAAGGACACGAACCTCGCATCCCGCGAACTATTGCAACGTGCCACCGAACTGGACCCGAGCTTTGCCTCCGCCTACGCTTTTCTCGCCCTCACGCACGGCATCGATTACCTCAACAGGTGGAGTGCGTCGCCGCCGGAATCGATGGCGCGGGCCGAAGAGGCCGCAACGCGGGCGGTAACGCTGGATGACAGCGATCCCTGGGCGCACTGGGCGCTGGCGACGGTCCTGTTGTACACACGACGGCACGACGGGGCCATCGAGGAAGTCGAGCGCGCGCTGGTGCTTAATCCGAACTTCGCCGAAGCGCATGTCAGCCGTGGCGAGGCGCTCTACTATTCGGGCAGGCCCGAGGAGGCCCTCGGGAGTTTCGCCAGGGCAAAGGTCCTGAACCCATACTTTCCGGATGTGCTTCTGCACTTCCAGGCCTTGGCGTTGTTTCAACTGGGAAGGTTCGACGAGGCCGTTGACCTCTTGCTGCAACGGCTGGCTCGCAACGCTATCACCGACGTCTCGCGCGCGCTCCTCGCCGCCTGCTATGGCCATCTGGGCCGTTTGGAGGAGGCTCGCGCAGCATGGCAGGAGGTGCTTCGCGTCAATCCCGACTATTCGCTGGAATACCGTCGCAAAGTCTTGCCTTACAAGAACCCTGCCGATTTCGACCTCATGGTCGAAGGGCTCCGCAAGGCCGGTGTCGTGCAATGACCCCGGTAGCGGCCGGATCAGACGCCGAAGGCCCGGCCGATCTTGCGCCATCGGGCGTTTTCGCGAACCAGTTTCAGGTCCTCGGTCGTCTCGGCAAATGTCCGCAATCGGTATTGCCGGAGCAGCTCCGGGAACAGCGCCCCTTCCGGCAGGCCGGCAAGCTGGTCGCGGACCGAGATCTTATCATCGATGACCCGCATGCCCCAGGCATTTTCCCGAACCTGCAGCTCCGCAGCCAGATCGCGCTCTTCCGGCACGTTTTCATCCAGCGCAGCCAGCAGGATCGAGTGGAAAAGCGCGACATAGCCAATCTGTCTCAGCCCGCCCACAACCCGCACGCGCGGCAATATGGCAAGGATGAGGAACGCCAGGAACAAGTCCGGCAACAGCACGCCATCCAGCAGCGCCTGCCTGAGATGCAGCCGCTCGAACGGGATGGAAAGACCGTGCGGCCTGTCAGGCTCGATCAACTGCCCGTTCTCGAGGACGAGCTTGCGCACGCGCTGCTCGCGTATGCCCCAGAAATAGGCCGTGGCATTGGGCAGGAATCGGCCAAATGGGCCCGATGCGGCCTCTTGCAAGGCATGGTCGAGACGCTGGCGACTAGCAGACTCAAGGAGCAGCCTGGAAAGAAGACTGCCGTCATGGTCCAGATGCCGCGCCACGGCAGACGCGGCGAGCCGATCGTCGATGAAAACCGGCCGGGCCATGCCGGAACGATCCCAACTAGCGACCAGATCCCCGTTGAGTTCTGTCAGCGCATCCGCAGCGGTTGCAAACACCTTGTCCTGGCTGGCGAGCAGTGTGCCCAGCCAGCTTCTGGCATCTGTTTCATCGCCTACCGCTTCGAGCGCGCGCGTGTTTAGGGTGACAGGGCCGGCCGCGCAGACGCTTTTGCGGCACAGTTTGTGGCGCCCCATGCCAAACAAATTGACCTTGTTGTCGCCGACATCGAGCCATCCCGGCCCCTCCCGGCCGACGGTCTCCATGGTCATCGTCGCCCCCATGAAGCCGATGAAGGCCGACAGCCCGTTTTCGACCGCGCCGAGCCAGGCAAGCAGGAGAGCATCGAAGGTGATCCGGTCCATCAGAAGCAGGCAGTGCAGGCCGGACTGGATCACCGGTCTGTGCTCGAATTCGTCGAGGGTCTTGCCGACCTCTTCGGGCTGCATCATCACACCAAGGCGCTGATGCAGGACGTCGCGCAGGATTGAGCGGGCAGCGATCGCCGGCCCCGATGCAGGCCTTGCCACCGGCCGCCACAGATGGCGCGCGTATTCGGAAACCGGTGCATTCCAGTTCTGTTCGATGTCACGCACGACTTCCGGGCAGAGCAGCGACAGCACGGCCAGAATTTCCGCCGGAGGCGTGGGGGCTGGATCAAAGGCGGCGGTCATCAGAACCGCAGCCGGGCCATGGTCAGGAGGTCGTGGTACTGCCCGTCGGTAAAACCGGCCTTCACATGCCGGCCTTCGACCTCGAAGCCGTGGCTGGTGTAGAGGCGGATGGCCGGTTCGTTGTCGGCATAGACGCTCAATTCGACCCGCTTCAGGGCGCGCCAGTTGTCGGCCACGTCAAGCAGCGCGCCCAGGATGGCGGAGCCGATGCCTTTGCCGACAAAGCCATCGTCAAGGCCGATATTAATCTCGCCTATGTGCGAACGGCGCGGCGAACTTTGCACGACCAGGCTGCCATGTCCGACGACCTTGCCGTCCAGTTCGGCAACGATCCAGGTGGTTTCCTGGCCGGACTTGGCGATGCGCCGCTCCACCTGCTCCACCATCTCGAAAGGCATCCTGAGCGTGCCCCAGCGGAAGCCCGGCATGTTGAAGATGGCGCAAAGCGCCTCCGCATCGCTTGGCCGGACGGCGCGGAGCTGCGGCTGGATTTTCTTGGAAGAGGTCGTGCTGGTCATGGCGTCCCTGGCTAGAGCAATTCCAGGAAAAGTGTGAGCGGTTTTCCGCCCGGAATTGCGGCAGAACAAAGAGATAGAGCAGTTCGCCGTTTTCTCGAAACGGTGAGACGCTCTAACGCAATCGGCCGGCACGATGCACCGGACCTCGCCTGAAAATCCAGTTATCTCTGCAACCTATGCCGATTGCACGCCGAAATACCGCGAGGCGGCGTAGAGTTTGAAGGCGCCGCTGATGCCGATCCAGCCGAAAAGGGCGAGCCAGCACAATGTCCCGGCCGCCGTCCAGCCGATCTTGTGCACCGCGGCGTCGGTGATGATGAGACCTAGGATGGCAAGCAGGCCAACCAGGAACTGCGCTAGGCCGAGCACCAGCAGTTCCTCGCGCGGCGCGCCTTTCCAGACGAGATATGCGCCGCCAGCGCCGGCGAGGAAGATGGCGCTGTAGACCTGGGCGTGGAAGGGATCGACCGGCCACGGCCAGGTGCTGCTGACCATCAGAGGAAACAGCAACATGCCGATGCCATAGAGCCCAAGGAGCGTCGTTTCCGCCACCATGTAGCCGCGCCATGCGGGGCTCAGGGTCACGCCTTTCGCTGACGGACGTTCCCTCGCCCGCCACAGGAACAGCCCCGATATCGCTGCCGAGGCAAGATAGACCAGGAACCAGAGCCAGGCCGCTTTGCGCCCGAAGTTGAAATAGCCGAGATTGATCAACGAAACCGCCGACACGATGACGGTGAAGATGAAGGCCATGACCAGCACGAGCCTGCCGGGCGACCAGCGATTCCAGAACAAGAGCGCCGCCATCACTGCCATTTCGGCGGTGTAGAAGCCGCCGAGGAAGCGGGCACTGAACGGGGTGACTGGCCAGGGCCAGCGCGGCTTGACCAGCTCAGGCGCGAAAAACAGGCCGGCGCCGACGACCAGGACGATGATGACCCCAGCGGAGAACAGGCGCAGGGCCGCCGGAAATGGCGGGTTATCGGATGTTGGCATGGGAGAACGCCCCAAAATGAATGCCCAATGATCCATCATAGTGCCGCTTGCGGCCGGTGAAAATCGGTGGAACGGAAATTGACCTGTCACCAGGCTTGTCCATTCGCATGGCCGTACGGCCCGTTTCGGCGTAAAGTGGCGAAGTCGGACCAAGGAGCGGTCCGGTCAACCCGCCTCGGGCGGGGCATTTTCCGGAGCCTGCACGATGACCGAAGCTCAGGACCTGTTCTCGCTTCTGCGGCAATCGACCGATGTCGATCCGCAGGCAATCGACGCGATCCGGCGAACCGTCGCGGAGGGCAAGGACCGTGAACTTTGTCGCATCAACGCGCTCGCCTTCGCCAGCAAGAATGGCCTCGACGAGGAACGTGCCATCAGTGCCTTTCTCCATGCGGCGCGGGTGGGCATCTTCGACATTTCCTGGAATGTTCTGTGCCCCGGCTGTGGCGGCGTGCTCGACACCAACGCCACGCTGAAAACGATGCAGAAGGACGAATACACCTGCGCGCTGTGCTCCCAGGGCTATTCGCCGACCCTCGACGAGATGGTGGAGGTGACATTCACAGTCAGTCCCCGCGTGCGCAGGATTGCCGCCCACAATCCACACGAACTGCCGTTGGTGGAATATTACCGCCAGATCTACTGGGCGTCCGGCGCCGATCTGCCGGATGAGGATTTGGCGAAACAGATGGAAGCGTTCTCGCTGGAGGATATCGAGCTTGCGCCCGGTGAAAAGGCGGTTCTGCACATACAGCTTCCGTCCCAATTCATCATCGTCTTCGAGCCGGTCACCCATTCGGCGCAATTCATCGACGTAAAGGGCGAACCGGCAACAGAGCGCCGAAGCCTCTCTCTGGTCTTCGACCGCGACCATGTCCAGAGCCAGACGCTGGAGATGCAACCCGGCCCGTTGCGCATTTCGCTGGAAAACAGGACCGACACCCGCGTGCTGCCTGCGGTCTTCATCGCCGGCCCGGCATTGCATGATTTCATCGGCAAGCGCCGGCCCTTCGTGACCGCCAAACGCCTGCTCACCAACCAGACATTCCGCGATCTCTATCGCACCGATACGCTCGATATCGACCAGCGCCTGAAGATCACCAGCCTGACCTTCCTGTTCACCGACCTGCGCGGATCGACCGAGCTTTACGAGCGGGTGGGCGATCTTTCAGCCTTCGATCTCGTACGCGAGCATTTCCAGGTTCTGCACGAGATCGTCGCGGCGGAGGCTGGCGCGGTGGTGAAGACGATCGGCGATGCGGTCATGGCGACCTTCGCGACGCCTGATCGAGCGATTGCCGCGGCCCTCAGGATGCGCGATGCCATGCGTGACCTCAATGAGAAAAGCGGCCGCGAGGATCTGCTGCTCAAGATCGGAGTTCACGCCGGCCCCTGCATCGCCGTGTCCATGAATGAGCGGCAGGACTATTTTGGCCAGACGGTCAACATTGCTTCGCGGGTCCAGAACCTTGCCGACGCACAGGCGATCTTCGCCACGCGTGCGGTGGTCGACGACAATCTCACCGCCGATCTGTTGCACAGGAATGCGCTGACGCCCGTGCCTCATGAGGTCTCGCTGCGCGGCATCGAGCGGGAGATCGCAGTCTATACGATCCCCTGAAGGGAAGGCTTAATGCATGTCGCGCAAAAGTGACCTCGGTTTTGCGATAACGACATGCATCAAACAATGACCTAAAGCGCGTCGTGTGAATCTGTTTTCACGCGACGCGCTTTGGGCCCCTGAAGATTTGGGCCGTCTCCGCCTCAGACCCGCCTGCAGAGGAAATAACGATCGGCGGGCTCCGAAGTCGGCGGCGGGAGGCGCAGCAGCAGCGGGTGATCGAGCGGCGTGCCACTGACCGCGAAGCCGCCGACGCGAAGCATGCGCGCGATCAGATCGGGAAGCCAGGTAGAAGTCACTGCATCGCGATCGTCATAGCCGGTGCCGATGTCGGCATGAACAAGAGCGGCGTCGATGCCAATGAACTTGCGGGCCGTCTCGCGTATTTCGCCGAGCACGAGGTTTTCAGCTTCGGGAATTGAGCTGGCGTGTGCGCCAACTTCGCGGTCGAACACCACGATGCGGCGCCCGGGCAGAAGCTCGCGCAGATGGTGGAACGTCCGGCCATTGCCGAGCCCGAGCTCGAGTACAAGCCCCTCCATCTTCGCCACCTCGGGGCAGATTTGATTGAGAATGTCGCGCTGTGCGGTCATCCTGCTGATGAAATTGTCGAGGCGACTCATATGCGATTGTATGTCCTGAACCAGCGGCCCCGATCGAGGCTTGCCGCATATAGAGGCGAACGACGAACCTTGCAATAATGCAACCGGCCGCTGACAAGCGTCATGCCGGGTGGAGTCGTCGGCAGGCCGCGCTGCGGAATAGCGATCTCACTTGTAGGGGTCCGCGGCGTCCCGCAAGCCGTCGCCGAGGAAGTTGAACGCCATGATGACGAGGATGACGGGCAGCATCGGCAAAAGCAGCCATGGATAGAACGCGATCACGCTGACGCTGCGCGCCTCGGTGAGCAGGATGCCCCAGCTGGTTATCGGCGCCCTCAGGCCGAGCCCGAGGAAGCTCAGCGCCGTCTCGCCCAGGATCATGCCGGGTATGGAGAGCGTCGCCGTCGCGATCAGGTGCGACATGAAGCCGGGAATGAGATGCCGGCGGATGATGCGGCTGCTCCCGGCGCCCATCAACTGCGCGGCCAGGACGTAATCCTCCTCGCGCAAGGCCAGAAGCTTTGAGCGCACGGCCCGCGCCAGTCCGGTCCAGTCGAGCAGCCCGAGGATGACGGTGATGCCGAAATAGATCAGGATCGGACTCCAGGTTATCGGCATGATCGCCGCCAGGGCCAGCCACAGCGGAATGCTGGGAATCGATTGCAGAACTTCGATTATTCGTTGAACGATCAGGTCGAAGACACCGCCATGATAGCCGGCCAGTCCACCGATGACGATGCCGAGCAGGAAGCTGAAACTGATGCCGACGAGGCCGATTGTCAGTGAAATGCGTGCGCCATAGATCATGCGCGAGAGCACGTCGCGCCCCAGCCTGTCCGTGCCGGCCAGAAAGAGCTGGCCGTTTTCGGCAGGGCAGACGAAATGCCTGTCACCTTCGATCAGGCCCCAGAACTGGTAACTGTCGCCCTTGCAGAAGAAATGGAGTTGCTGAACATCGTCGTGGTTCTCGATGTAGTTCCGCTTGAGCGTGTCCATATCCAGCGTCATCTGGCGGCCATAGACGAACGGCCCGACAAACTCGCCATTGTGGAACAGGTGGACCTGCTGCGGCGGCGAATAGATGTAGTCCATGTTGCGCGTGTGCAGATTGTAGGGCGCCAGGAACTCGCAGATCAGTATCCCGAAATACAGCACTGCCAGGAATATGCCGGATATAAGCGCAAGCCGGTGCTTGCGGAATTTCCACCACATCAGCCGCAACTGCGACGCCTGAAAGACCTTCGACTGCTCCGGCGTCATCGCCTCGACCGACTGCAGGTCAAAGGGCGCGCTGGAAATGTAGTGTTGCAGTGGAGCACCCGGAGCGGGCAGCGGCGAATCCTGCTTCATTTGGTGCTGCCGCCCTGCAAACGAATTCGTGGATCAAGCAGCGCCAGCGCAAGGTCTGAAATCAGCACGCCGATAACCGTCAGGAAGGCGAGGAACATCAGGAACGACCCTGCCAGATACATATCCTGACTTTGCAGCGCCTTGATCAGCATCGGCCCGGTCGTTTCCAAAGACAGCACGATCGCCGTGATTTCGGCGCCGGAGATGATGGCCGGCAGGATGGAGCCGATATCGGAAATGAAGAAATTGAGCGCCATGCGCATCGGATATTTGACCAGCGCCTTGAACGGATGAAGGCCTTTGGCACGCGCCGTCACGACATATTGCTTGTGCAGCTCATCGAGCAGATTGGCGCGCAGCCGCCGGATCATGCTTGCCGTGCCCCCGGTGCCGATGATCAGGACCGGGATCCAGAGATGGGCGAGGATCGACTTCGCCTTGGCCCAGCTCATCGCCTCGCCGAGATATTGCTGGTCCATGAGATGGCCGATGGACGTGCCGAACCAGATGTTGGCGAAATACATCAGGATCAGCGCCAGCATGAAATTCGGAATCGCAAGGCCGAGAAGGCCCATGAAAGTCAGGCCATAGTCGCCCCAGCTGTATTGATGCGTGGCGGAGTACATGCCGATCGGAAAGGCGATAAGCCAGGTGAACATGATCGTGACGAAGGAAACCAGCACGGTCAGCCACATTCGGTCACCAACGACGTCGCGAACCGGCAACTCATACTCGAAGGAATAGCCGAAATCGCCGTGCAGCATCCCGCCGACCCAGTAGAAGTAGCGAATGACCGGCGGCTGGTCGAAACCATATTCCTTGCGCATCATCTCGATGCGATCGGAATCCACCGCTTCGCCCTGGGCCCGAAGCTCGGCGACATAGCTGTCGAAATAGTCACCCGGCGGGAGTTCGATGATGGTGAACACCAGCGCCGATATGACCAGCAGCGTTGGAACCATGACGGCGATGCGCCACACAAGATATCGAAGCACGCTCAGGAGCCTCCAAGCCAGAATGTATCCGGCATGTAGACACCGAAATAGGAGGTCGGGTCGTAGCCGTAGAGTGCCTTGTCAGGCAGATTACGCAGCCGCGAGGACACCAGAACCGGCTGATGCGTTGCGTTCACGGTGCCGATCGAAAACACCTGATCGGTGTAGATCGACAGCATCGAATTCCAGATTTCGGCACGCTCCTTGGTTGCGGTGGATGCGTTCCAGCGCTTGAGCAACGCCATCAACTCGACCACTTCAGGCAGATCGGGCGCCTCACCCATCTTGCCATGAGACAGATAGTGAGCCCCCCAGAGCGGCCATTGCAGCTGGTCGTCGATGGTGGGGGCCAGCTGGTAGGGGTTCATGTCGGCGGTCGCCACGCCATTGTCGATGCCTGACCACATCGACATCATGATCTGGCCGCCAAGCGCGCGGCTGCGGAAGATATCGCGCTGCGAAGTCCGGATGAACAAGGCGATGCCGATCTTGCGCCAGTGATCGGTGATTAGTTCGAGCGCATCGGTTTCCAGCGTGCTTTCACCGGCCGTTTCCACGATGACCTGCGCAGAGCGTCCGTCGGGAAGCATCCGCAGGCCGTCATCGTCACGTGCCTGAAGACCAGCCTCGTCGAGCAGGGCATTGGCCTGGTCGGGATCGTGGGCGACCCAGGCTTTCGCGAATTCCGGCCGGTAGAGCGGGCTCTCCGGCAGCACCGTATCGGCACTTTCCTGCGCCAATCCGTAGAACACGGCCAAATTGATCTCGCGCCTGTCCACGGCGAGCGAAAGGGCGCGGCGCACGCGCACGTCACGAAGAAGGCCACGCCACACCTGGTCGGCACAATTCAGATTGGGCAGCAGCGCCAGCCGCGAACCCTGTGTGCGTTTCCACAGATGCATCTTCACCGGGTAGCGCTTCTCTGCGTCTTTCAGGAAGGCGTAGTCGCTGAAATCAATTCCCATGCCTTGCAGGTCGCTCTCGCCCGCACCGGTCTTGGCGGAAATGATCGCCGACGAGCTGACATTCAGGACAAACTGGTCAACATAGGGCAGTTGCCGGCCATTCTCGTCTATTCGATGGAAGAACGGGTTGCGTTCGAAGATGAACTGCTCGGCCGGCGGTTTGGTCCGGTTCTGCCAGGGATCGAGCGTCGGCAGATCAGGGTTCTCCGGGCGATACTGCCGCGACATTCGGATATGCAGGAGCGTCCATTTCTTGGCCCGGTTCTCCTTCATCAGGCCGGCCAGCCGGAATGGATCCTGGTATTTCTTGTGGAACTGCTTGAGATAGGCGGCCGGCAGAACAAGCGATAGCGGCGCAGCGGCAGCGAGCTTGGGCAGGAAGTCGGGATTGGGCGCATCCCAACTGTAGCGCACCGTCAACGGATCGACGATCTCGAAGCGTGGCGGTTTGTCATCCGCCATCAGGGCCGGGGCGAGCCCGCCCTGCGTAAGCTCATCGTTCAGCCAGACATCTTCCCAGCAATAGCGGAAATCCTCCGGCGTAAGCAGGCTGCCGTCGGACCATTTGTGTCCTTCGCGTATCTTGAAGGTGAAGACGCGATCGTCCGCGACGTCGAAACTTTCGAGAATGTCGGCTTGCAGGTTAAGTTTTTCGTCATAGCCGACCAGCCGGGAATATCCGTAGATCGTCATCATCCGGATATCTTTCTGGCTGCCGATGATCGTCCGCAGCGTGCCGCCATACTGGCCGGGCTGCCGGCCCATCGCAGCGAGATTCACCGCGCGCGGGCTCTTGGGCAAGCGTTCGGCGAGTGCCGGCAGCGCCTTGGCCGCCAGCTGCGGCTGAAGAAAATCCGGCTCCAGATCACCAGCGCGCGACGTGCCCGGCACGAGTGCCGAAGCCATGAGGCCAAGGAGGGTGCGACGGCTGATCAATGGCGCAACTCGCTGACATCGGCGGAACGTCGGGCCAGCACGAGATGGCCGCCGCCAAGATCGAGCGGCGACAACATATCCTCTTCGCCCTCATCGCGGAATTGCGGTCCCCATGCGCTGGTGTCGGAAGCGCCGCCGAGCTTCAGCGTCTTGAAATCCATCGGCCGGTCGAGATCGGGGAAAGGGACGGCCGCGAGCAGTGAGCGCGTGTAGGGGTGGATCGGTTTCCTGAGCAGGATTTCGCGCGGCGCAAGCTCGACGATACGCCCGCCGCACATCACCGCGATACGGTCCGCCATGTAGTCCACCACCGCCAGATTGTGGGAGATGAACAGGTAGGTCAGACCCAGTTCCTTCTGCAGGTCCTTCAGAAGGTTCAGGATTTGCGCCTGAACAGAGACATCGAGCGCCGAAACCGGCTCGTCGCAGATCAGGAGCTCAGGCCCCAGCGCCAACGCGCGCGCGATGCCTATACGCTGACGCTGCCCGCCGGAGAAACTGTGGGGATAACGCTTGATGAAGCGCGGATCGAGCCCGATTGCCTGCATCAGGCTCTTGACCGTGGCGAGCCGGGACGCGGAATTGCCACGCTGATGGATTTCCAGCGGCTCGCTCAAGATGTTCTCCACCGTCATGCGAGGTGAGAGCGACGAAACCGGATCCTGGAAGACCATCTGGATTTTCGCGCGCAGCAAACGCAGGGCGTCTCCCTCGGCGTCCAGGACGTCGATCGGTCCTTCGCGGCCGTTGAAGACCACCGAGCCGCCGCTAGGGGTGACAGCCCGCATCAGGATCTTGCTGACGGTGGTTTTGCCGCAGCCGCTTTCGCCGACCAGACCCAGGCACTCACCCCGCCTGATGTCGAAGCTCACGCCGTCCACGGCGCGAACAGAGGTTTGATGGCTCCCGCCGAACCATGCGGACTTGCGGGTGGTGTAGATCTTTTTCAGATCCCTGACCGACAGCAGGATGTCGTCCGGGCCCTTCGAGGCCGCCGCCGTCTGCTTGCCCAGCAGGTTCTCGACATTCACCGGCACCTCGCGGAGCGCCTTCAGCCTTTCGCCAGGCTTCAGGTCGAAATGCGGAACGGCTGCCATCAGGCCCTTCAGGTAAGGGTGACCCGGCCGGCGGAATATCGCCTCCACAGGTCCCGCTTCCATGATCTCGCCATGGTACATGACCACGACCTCGTCGGCGACATTGGCGACCACACCGAGGTCGTGTGTGATCAGCAGCATCGCCATGTTC
The DNA here is from genome assembly GCF_053714315.1 of Mesorhizobium sp. PL10. NCBI lineage: Bacteria > Pseudomonadati > Pseudomonadota > Alphaproteobacteria > Hyphomicrobiales > Phyllobacteriaceae > Mesorhizobium > Mesorhizobium sp. PL10. The sequence continues at coordinate 165,852 of NZ_JBSKBR010000008.1, forward strand.
AGCTTGGTCTGCAGCCCGCGCAGCAATTGCAGGATTTGCGCCTGGATGGTGACGTCCAACGCAGTTGTCGGCTCGTCGGCGATCAACAGAGCGGGCCGGCAGATAAGAGCCATGGCGATCATGGCGCGTTGCCGCAATCCTCCCGAAAGTTCAAACGGATACATCTCATAGGCGCGTTTGGGATTGGGAAAGCCGACAAGGCCGAGCATTTCCTCGGTCCGCGCCTTGCGCTCCGCTCGAGCCATGGGCGTATGAATCTGCAGGGATTCGCTGACCTGGTTGCCGATCGTGTGCAGCGGCGACAGTGATGTCATCGGCTCCTGAAAGATCTTGCCGATGCGGCTGCCTCTCAACGCCCGGATTTCGGGGCCATCACGCGGCATCGTCAGGATATCCTGCGTCGTGCCGGGCTTTTCAGGATCGGAAAACAGGATACGGCCGCGAACATGGGCAGTGTTGGGCAAAATGCCCATCACCGCCTGGCTGAGAACCGATTTTCCGGAACCGGACTCACCCACAAGCGCGGTGACCTTGCCCGGCAGGACGCGAAGATTTGCGCGCCTGACGGCATGCAACGGTCCCCCGACAATGGCAAAAGAGATGCCAACATCCTCGATCCGCAGCAGATCAACGTCTGAATTCATTCTCACCCCAGCCCCACCCTGGCGGCCCTGCCGGCCGGCAGGCCCAGAGCAAGACTAGCGCATTGCCAGCCTAGAGCAACTTGGATTCTAAACGAATTCTCCGGCGGAGCCGCCGACCGGACTTACCAAAGGCGTTCGGATCATCGTGGCGGTTACTGGAGCTTCCTCCGGTCGCCCGCCAACAGCCGCGCGGCATCGCGATGAAGCAGCATAACCTGCTCGGCGTCCGATATCCGGTCGTGAAACGGCTTCAGCGCAGCGTCTTCATCGAGTGCGAGAGCACCCGACAGGTCGGGTGAAAGCACCGTCAGCTTCTGCTTGATGCCCGCAAGTTCCTCCTTGCCGAGCGTCAGCCAGCTGCTGTCGCCGCAGTAGCCGGCGAACTCCTTGCTGGCCAGAACGCTGTGCGGATATTTCTTGGTTAGGGTCTGGAGGCGCTGGACCTCGTTTACAGCCGAGCCGAAGACGGAGAATGTGAGCCGGTCAGTAAGCCCGACATTGCCGAACATCACATTGCCGACATGCAGGCCGATGCCAAATTTTATGTCGTCCAGCCCCTTCTCTTTCCTGCGCAGATTGAGCTCCATCATGCGCGCGCTGGCCTTGTGCGCAGCCGCAAGAGCAGCCTGGCAGGCGATCTCGGACTGGGCGCGATGCCTTTCGCAGGGGTAGACGGCAATGAAGCCATCCCCCAGGAAACTCATGATCTGCCCGCCTTTGCGATTGAAAGGTGCAGCAATGGCATCGAAAAACTGGTTCAGCGTATCGATATAGATTTCGCGGCCGGAGGTTTCGGCCAGCCTTGTCGACCCGCGCATATCGCCCATGACCAGTGCGGCCCGGATTGTGTCGCCCTCGCCGCGCTTGATCTGGCCGTCCAGCACGCGCCTGCCGGCGTCGCCGCCGAGATAAGTGGTCATCATGTTGTCGGCGAGCTTGGTGAGCACCGCCATCTTGGTTGCGATGGCGAGATGGTTCTGGATCCGCAGCAGCGCCGAAATCATGCTGTCGCTGAAGCCTGAAGCACTATCGGTCGACCAGGACCCCATCATGCCTTGACTGGTATCGCCGTTGAAGGGATGGACGAAAGCCATGTAATCGGTGACGCCCATGAGCCTGAGGTCGTCGAAAACGGGAAATTCCGACGGCACCGACGGGTCGAGCCGGCGCCGCAAATGGTCAAGCTTGTGGTTGAGCAGATGATAGTATGGGCTGGTCAGGAATCTGTCGGAGTGAACGCCGTTCTCACTGCGAAAGCCTTCCACTTCCATGCCCTGGCCGCGAAGCCAGGTGAAGCCAAGCGCGTCATAAAGCGGATGAAGCATGGAAAAGCTCAAATGCACTCGCTTCAGCGGCAGGCCGGCAGCAGCCAGCCGTTCACAAAAGCCCTTTACCAATGCTTCCAGGTCGTCGCCCGCCAGCGCCGACTGGGTCAGCCAATCGGCAACCTTATCCGTGAGAATGGTGGAAATTTCTGCTTGCGCTGTGCTCATGCTATCTCGAAACCCGTCGAAGACGAGCCATCTCCTTTGATCTGCCAAATCCTTGAAGTCAATGAAGCCGGCTTCGGGGGCAAAAACCGGTAAAGAATGTCCCTGATGGCTGTCCTCGCAGGAAGCAGGCAGGCGTAACCTGCATCTATCACCTTGCAACATTATGTGGCGAGGCTGCCGGCAGAGTGCAATCCCGATCCTGACATCGGGCCAAAAATTCGCCGGCTCAAACGCCGTCAGGCCTTCACCACGGTCTCCCGGGCGAGCCCGAGGCGGCCAAAAACATTGCGTGTGTCGACGATCAAAAGTGCGTGATCGGCGATCGCCTGATAGTCGATCGCCTCGTGGTCGGTTGCAATGACGACAGCATCGAACTCCTTCAGGGCTGCCTCGGTCAATTCGACCGAGCGACGCCCCTTGATCGCCATATGCTCGCGTGTGGTCGGTATCTCGGTGACATGCGGATCGTGGAATTCCGCCTTGCCGCCCCATTCCTCGATGAGTTCGATGAGCCGCAATGACGGGCTTTCGCGGATGTCGGGCACGTTCTTCTTATAGGCGAGCCCGATGATGAGAATGCGCGAGCGGCTGAGCGCCTTGCCGCAGCGCCGGTCCAGCGCCTTCGCCAGTTCATCGACCACATGACGCGGCATGGCCGTGTTGATCTCCGCCGCCAGCTCGATGAAGCGGGTCGGCAGTTCATATTCGCGCGCCTTCCACGTCAGGTAGAAGGGATCGATCGGGACGCAGTGCCCGCCAAGTCCGGGGCCAGGATAGAAAGGCATGTAACCGAAGGGCTTGCTCTTTGCCGCCTCGATCACCTCCCAGATATCGATTCCCATCGCACCGAGCACCACCTTCAACTCGTTGACGAGGGCTATGTTGACCGAGCGGAAGATGTTTTCCGTCAGCTTGACCGCCTCGGCGGTCGCCGTACTGGAAACCGGAACGACGGTCTCGACCACGCTTTGGTAGAATGCCTGCACCAGCGTCGCTGCTTCGACGCCGTCGCCTGCCACCACCTTGGGGATCGTCGCGACTTCAAAACTGCGATTGCCGGGATCCTCGCGTTCAGGCGAGAAGCCGAGGAAGAAGTCCGTCATCGACTGCAAGCCGGTTTCTTCCAGTATGGGCTTGATCACATCGTCGGTGGTGCCGGGATAGGTGGTTGATTCCAGCACGATCAGCTGGCCGAGACGAAGATGCCTGGCGATGGTGGCTGCCGTGTTCCTGACAAAGGAGAGGTCCGGCTCACGGTGCTTCGTCAGCGGTGTCGGAACGCAGATGATGATGACATCGCAGACGGCCAGTTCGGCAAAATCCGCGGTGGCGCGGAACCGTCCGCTCGCCACATGGCCGGCAAGGGCTGTCGACGTCACTGCCTCGATGTAGGATTGGCCGTTGTTCAGGCTCTCGACCTTCCGGGCTTCGATGTCGAAACCGGAAACGGGGAAGCCGGCGCGTGCAATCGCAATCGACAGCGGCAACCCGACATAGCCCAGTCCGATTACACCGACTTGCGCGGCGCGCGTCGAAATCCGGCTGAGAAGACGGTCATATGTCGATCGTGAGGCGTCCAAAAATCTGCTTTCCCGTCAATTCGGACAGACTACCCGCGCCGATGGCGAGGCTCACCGGGTCCCGAGAACCATGGCCGAGGCATATTGCCGAAAATCCATTTCCGCAAGCCGTCATCAAACCGGCGCCTTCGCCTTCAGGCTTGTGGCAGCCATCGCATAGCCGCCGTCGGCGCCATCGATGAAATGAACGTGATCGGGTTGCAGCGGCGAGATGACGAGGCATGTCATCAAGGCCGACTGCTGGCGATGCAGGCCATAGCTGCAGATGCCCGCCTCTTCCGCCTGTTTCAGCCGGCTCTCGATCCGTTGCAACACATCCGCGTCAACGTCGATGGTCATCTTCAAGCCGTCATCGAATTTCCGGAAATCCGAGTTGCTGGCCACCTCGCGTTTGTAGACCTTCGGATCGAAACGGCCGATCGTCCAGCCAAATCTGTCGGTGACGGCCGTAAGCGTCATCAGGAAGATCACCCACAGCTTCGTCAGCCACCGCCGCCCAGGCTGTGCGGTGGCCCGTGCCTCGACATCGAGGCCGGCGGGCAGAAGGCTGTAGGCGGGCCCGTCTACCGGCACCGGGTGGCCATCACGTTCCTGCCTGCTGGCAAGCGCGATGATGTCGGAAGCCAGGAACTGAAACCCGCGCAAGTCCCGCGATGCCCCCGGTATGGCTATGATCGAGACGATTTCGCCGTGCCGGGCTTCGATCGGGTTCCAGCGGCAGGAGAGGCCGGTCAGATCCGGCCGCGCGCCGGCCGGCGCGGGCTCGATGCGGTAGCGCCCAGCTTTCATCTCGGCTTCCGCCCAGCTGCCGCCGCCGCCGGCGAACATGGCATAGAAGGCCGCTTCGGAGGCCTGGAACCTCGCCACGCGAACGTCGAAGCCGTGCGCTCTTATGTCCTTTATCGGCACGATTGCCGCACGCAAGGTCAGGTCCAGTTCGTCCGCCACCCATCTCTGGACAGCAGCCAGCGCGTTACGGGCGATCTCCAGCGCCGTGCCGGGAAACGCCACCAGTGCGCCGTCGCCGCCGAAGACAAAGGGAAGATCTTGCCGACCCAGGGCATTGAGCAGCGCCGAAATGACGCTGGCGCCGGCCATATTGACGGTTTTATAGCGCCCAGCCTCGATCGCCTTGGTCGAGCCGACGATGTCGGCGGTGGCCAGCGCCCAGCCATCGGGGAGAGGCCGATAGTTGTCGATATCGGCAACGCTTTCGAACTTTGCGAAGACCGGCAAAGAAGCGACAAACGGGTCGGACGCGACAGTTGTTTCCATGAGCATCAGATAGCACATTCCAGCGCTTGAAGGTGAAGTCGATCATGCGTCGAAATTGACTTGCGCAGGCTTTGCGATGATAGGATCGCCAATGCGAATTGCCTTCTACGCGCCGCTGAAGTCGCCCAATCATCCCGTTGTCTCCGGCGACCGCCAGATGGCACGGATGCTGGTCCAGGCGCTGCAGCATGGCGGGCACAGCGTCGAACTGGCATCGGAGTTGCGCTTCTATCTACGCCAGCCGGAGGCGAAAAGTTTCGATGCGCTCAAGATCGAGGCCCGGGACGAAGCCGCGCGGCTGACAAGGCTTTGGGACCGTGACGGCAAGCCCGATCTCTGGTTCTCCTATCATCCCTATTACAAGGCGCCCGACCTGATCGGGCCCGGGCTGGCGTCGGCCTTTGCTGTCCCCTATGTGACGGCGGAAGCCTCCTATTCCAGGCGGCGCAACGCCGGTCTGTGGGCCGATAGCCAGGCCTTGGTGGCGCGAGCCATCGAGCAGGCAGCGCTGAATATCTGCTTCACGCAAAGGGATCGGCAGGGACTGGCCGATGCAATTCCCGACGCCGCCCTCGGCATGCTTTCGCCCTTCATCGACACATCGGCATTCCGGGAAATGCCGGCACGGGGTTGTCCGACGCGCCTCGTCACCGTTGCCATGATGCGCCCGGGCGACAAAGTCGAAAGCTATCGCATGCTGGCGCAGGCGCTCGGTTCGATCGGCCACCTGCCCTGGACCATGTCGGTCGTCGGCGACGGACCTGCCCGCGACGAGGTCAAAGCGCAATTCGCCGGCTTGCCCGCCGATCGTATCGAATGGCTTGGCGCGATCGAGCCGGCCGCCGTGCCGGATATCCTCTCCACCGGGGGAATTTACGCCTGGCCGGGTTATGGCGAGGCCTATGGCGTTGCCTATCTTGAAGCGCAGGCCGCCGGCCTTGCGGTGGTGGCTCAGGACATTGCCGGTGTGCCGGAGGTCGTGCGGGATGGCCAGACCGGGTTTCTCACCCCGCCTGGCGATGTGGCGGCGTTCGCTTCCGCCATTGAAAGGCTTCTGACCCGTAGCGACGAAAGAACCAGCATGGCCGCAGAAGCCAGGCGTTTCGTCCTCGAAGAACGCTCTCTCGGTGGTGCAGCGACGCGTCTGGCAGAACTTCTCAGGAAGATTCCGGTGTCATGACATCCGATCCGATCTGGCGGCCCCTGGTGGAAGAGCTGGCGCGCCTGCAACGGGCGGGCCGCAAGGCGGAGTTCTGGCTGCGCGACGACGATGCGGTGGATCCGACGCCTGCGCTTGATCGGCTGCTCGACCTCACCGGTGAATTCGCGGTTCCGGTCACCCTGGCCGTCATTCCGGCCCAGACCGACGGGAAGCTTGTCGTCCGGCTTGACGAGGCGCCGCATGCCACGGTCGCCATCCATGGCTGGGCGCACCGAAATCATGCGCCCGAGGACCAGAAAAAACAGGAGCTCGGCGCGCATCGGCCGCGCGAGGCGGTGCTCGATGATCTGGCTCGCGGGCTGTCGCACGTAGCCGGCCTGCATGGCGCACGTGCCGTTCCCATGCTGGTGCCGCCCTGGAACAGGATCGACCCCGGCCTGGTATCCGACCTTGGATCGATAGGATTTACGGCATTGTCGGTCTTCGGCCCGCCGAAACCGGCTTCCCTGGCGGTCATCAACAGCAATGTCGACATCATGGATTGGCATGGCACCCGCGGCTGCCGCGATCACGGCCTGTTGGTTCAGGCCATCATCGCGCAATTGCAGCATGCATCCGACCGCGCCGAACCGGTCGGCCTGCTCACCCACCATCTCGTCCACGATGAATCGGCCTGGCTTTTCCTCGAACGGCTGTTCGCAGTTACTGCCAGGACAAAAGCCTGCACATGGCTCCCGATCAGGACATTGATCGAGCGCAGCGCCGGAAAATAGCTCAGCGCTTTTTGTGCGATAAGACCGGGAATTGCAGCGTCTGGCCATCCCGGGCGGCAAAGGCGCCGGCAAACCTGTCCTTGGCCAGTTTCTCCATCTCGTCCAGTTGCTCGTCGGTGCGTGTCGGATCGTGGTGAAACAGCGCAAGCCCCCGCGCACCGGCGGCTTCGCAGAGCTTGACGCCCTGTTGCCATGTCGAGTGCCCGTTGCCGCGGTAGCGCTCCATTTCCTCCTCGGTGTAGGTGCAATCGTAGATGACGAGGTCGGCACCTTCGATCAGCTGAAGCACCGCCTGATCGAGTTTGCCCGACTCGTGCTCGGTGTCGGTGATCACCGCCACGACGCGGCCGCCCCATTCGACCCGGTAGCCGATGCAGCCGCCCGGATGGGTAAGACTGCCGGTTCGCAGCACAACCCCTTCGCGCGGCCGAAGCACGTCTCCGGATACGAAATCGCGGTAGTCTAGACTTGCCTTGCAGATATCCAGTTTCACCGGAAACCACGGCGGCCGAATGAACTCGTCGATCATCTGGCGGGTCGTCATGTGTCCAGCGAGATGCCCGGACCAAAGCGTAAGCTTGATGCCCCGTTCATACATCGGCTTGAAGGCCGGCAGCCCGATGATGTGATCGTAGTGGCAATGGGTGAAAAACAGGTCGAAATCGGTGACGCCCGACGCCCGAAGCGCCTTGCCGGCAGGCCGCAGGCCGGAGCCCGCATCGAACAGAATCGTATGCTTGCCGCATCGCATTTCAATGCAGATCGTGTTGCCGCCATAGCGAGCGAATTCTGGCCCGGATACCGCGATGCTGCCGCGGACGCCCCAAAACCTGACCAAGAAAAGATCGTCGTCCATGCTACCTTTTGCCTACCGTAGCTTCAGGCGTTTCGTGCATCGATCAGATCCGCGGTCGTATGGCTCAGCCGATCGGCAAGAACCCGCACCATCTCGATAGTCATTTCCGGAAACTCCCTCATAAGCCTCAGGAAATGATCCTTGCGGATTCTCAGGACTTCCAGCGAAGTTGCCGCCCTGACCGTGGCGGTGCGGGAGCTGTTGCACAATATGGCGATCTCGCCAACGATCGAATTTGGCAGCAGTTCGGCAACTTTTATCGGCCCGCTGTCGGAATCGACCAGAATATCCGCCTTGCCTGAAAGGATGACATAGGCGGCGTCTCCCTCGTCGCCCTGCCGGAAAAGAATCTCGCCGGCGCTGTAGTTCACGCGGTCGGATGTGAACGCAAGCAGCTTGAGCTTTGCCGGCTCAATGCCAGAGAACAAGGGAACGCGTTGCAGCATTCCAACTTCATCCTTGAGCAGCATTGTCGCAAACCTTCCTAAATTCGCGTCTGCCAGATTATGACAGAAGTTCCTTGAAGATACCGTTCCCTGCCAAAAGTGTCTCGTGCGTACCGTCTTCCACCAATTGGCCAGAGTCAAAGACGATAACGCGGTCGAACATCATCGCCATTGCCGGACTCGTCACGACCCACACGATTGCCGGCGAATGGCCGTCGCGTCTGGCTTCTTCGAGCACGTTTCGCAGCACCTTGTCCTGAATGCGCTGGTCGAGCGCCGATAGCGGCCGGTTGAGAATGAGAAAATCGGGACGCTTGAGCAGGGCCCGGGCGACGTCGAGCTTCTGGCGCTGTCCACCGGTCAGCCGCCTGCCGCCGGCGCCGACGTTGAAGTCCAGGCCGACATCCAGCAGCTCGGCATAAAGCCCCAGTTCGTCAAGAATGTCATAGACGATGGAGCGTATGCGGTCCGGCGCGTCGGGATGGTTGGTGCCCACACGCCCGAACAGGACATTGTCCATGACGGTGGCCGCGGCAATGTATTTGTCAGGTTCATACCGTTCGATCGCGTTTTGCAGCTCGGGCGGCAGGTTTTCATAGAACTGGTTGCGCGCGGCGACGATCTTGCCCATCAGCTCGTCGGTCAGCAGGCCGAAGCGGTGCCGGGGCTCGATATAGGCAAAGCTCAAGGTGATGATCATGGCGCGGTCGGTCTCCGAAACCGCCTCGTAGGGACGGTTCTTGAGCCGCTGCAGCAAGGTCTCGTAGGCGGGTATCTCCTCGGCGCTCATGAAGGCGAGCTGCTGGAAGAACTGGTGATCGGGCGGAAGGTCGGCAAACAGCTCGATCGCCTGTTCGGCGATCTCCATGCCCATTTCGTAGAGCGTGCGGTCGAGGCCGGCCTGCTTCAACACGGAAGCAAAATAGGGATTGGCCGCCAAAGCCTTGTCGGCCAGCTCGGGGCCGGCGGCGGCGCCGAAAAGCAGGTTCTGGCCGATCGTCGCTTCCGTGTTGTACGCGCCCGGCTCGAAAGGAACCACCAGTTCGCGCAGCCCTTCCTGTTCCAGCCGGGTTCGCAGCGCTGCACGCAGTTCGACGATCCGCCCGGCAAGCTTCGTGTGACGCGTGAGGTCAGCCGAAGAGCGCAAGCCAAGATCCAGAATGTCGCGCGACAGAAGAACCGCGTCGAGCACCCGGCGCACGGCTTCAAAGAGGTCGTGCGGGCCGGTGGCGCCGGCGGAAACATAGTCGATCCAGTCGCTGTGGATATCGAAATCCGGATTGCCCGACCGGCGTGCCTCGTCGATGTTCCAGCGCTGCTTGTCTGCCGCGGCGCCGTCATAAGTCACGGATGTCAGCGGCGCATGCTTCAACCCGTAGAGCAGGTTATCGCGCAGGCTTGCCTGGAACAGGAAAACATCCGACGAGGCGTAGGACATGCGCCGGCCGGTCACTGCTTCGGGGAGTTCAAGCAGATCGTCGGCGCCCGAAGCGACCTTTCCGCTTTCCGGCCAGTTCAGCCGCGCGAAGGCTTCTGCCAGCGCCTCCGCGCCACCTGTTGAGGTGCTGACCAGCGCCACCGTCTCAGCCGGCTTGACCTGCATGGAGATACGGTTGAGGAGCACTGCACCGCCATCGTCTGCTATGGACAGACCTACCGCCGACAGCGGGTTTGTCATCCGACCGGGATCGTCGATCGTCAATGCCCCGATATCAGGCGCAATGATATCGTCGACGCTGAACTGTTCGACGACCTGCTGGTATTTGACCTGGACGTCCTGCCGATCCTGATCCCAGTCGATCAGTTCCTTCATCGGTCCGGGCAGGTCCTTGTAGGCGCCGATCACGGCCACCAGCTGGCCGACGTCGAGCCGGCCCGCGATGACCAGATAGCCGCCGAGCATGTAGAACAGAAACGGCGTGAGCTGCGCGAGAAAATTGTTGAGGAACTTTACCATGAATTTCCATTGGTAAAGATCGAAGCGGATCTTGAAGATGAGCCCTAGCCGGGCAGCTATGTCGGCGCGCTCGTAGTTCGACGTGTCGTGGACGTGAACCGCGCCGATGCCGTCGACGATTTCGCCAACCCGGCCCGAAAGCGCGCGCGCCGTCAATTGCCGTTGGCGCCCGAGCACGAGCAGCCGCCGCCGCATTCGCGGGATGAGCACGATCTGGATCACCACGATCACGACCGCGATCATGCCGAGCCAGACGTTCTGGACCATGATGAACAGCATGGCCGTCAGCGCCTGGCCGCCGAGCAGCACCGGCTGCAGGAAGGCATCGCCGATGAAGCCGCCCAGCGGCTCCACCTCGTCCTTCACCATGGTCGCCACTTCGGCGGATTTCACCCGCTTGAAGTAAATCGGCGGAAAACGCAGCACACGATCGATCAGATCGAAGCGGATACGCCGCAGCATGCGTTCGCCGAGGCGGCCCTTGTAGGTGTTGATGTAGAGTTTGAACAGGCCGTTGATGACGACCAGCAAGAGGAACACAAGGCTCAGGGCAAGCAGCGTTGCCGTCCGGTCGAGCTCAAAACCGGAGAAGAACTGGACCTCGCCAATGAACGGCAGGTTATAGTGCAGCCTCATGAATGGCAGGGTCGCGCCGGGTTGCTCGAAGCCCTTGCCCTGGATCGGGCCGTTGACGATCAGCTTCGGCAGGTCGAAGGACATGAAATACGGGATCATCGAAAGCAAGACGATCATCAATATCCAGATCTGCTGCTTCCTGGTGTGCTTCCAGATATAGCGGGCTAGGCTGGGTTCCATATGCGACTGTCGGTCCTTCAGTGGGCAGGATGCAGGATGCAAAAGCATCTGCCGGCGAAGGGCGTATCGGCAATGTCTTCATCGCCAACGACAAACTCGAAGCCGCACTGCATGCAGGACACCAACGGTCCGGACAGATGCAACCGGCAGTCTCCTGCACCGGGCAATGGCGAAACCGCTTGCGGCATGGATACGTCCGCAAGTCGAATAGGCTTGCGTGAGGCAAGATTGCGTTGTGTCGTCCGAAATCCCAACATAGAAGACGAATATGATGGATGTCACGCAACCACGCAATGCCGGCATGGACGGGCACGAGCAAGCCCTGGACCTCACGCGGGGAATTGCTGCCTATGTCGACCACCCTCTCGTGGCCGGGCTGGCGCGCGTCCTCGCCAAGCATCCGCAGGCCGATATCGCCAACGCCTTCAACCACAAGCAGGTCGCCTGCAAGATGTGGGCGCTCGACAAGCTGTTCGAAAGCGACGGCGGCCGGTTCGGGCGCATATGGGTTCTGGGTGGGTGGTACGGCGTATTGCCGGCAATGTTTTTCAACGACGCCCGTTTCGACATCGCGACGGTCGACAGCATCGACATCGATCCTGAGGTCGGCGCAGTCGCCCGGACACTCAACCGGGAAGCCGGCGACCGGTTTCAAGCGCTGACGGCAGACATGTATGCACTCGACTATGCGGCCGGGCGGCCCGACCTGGTGGTCAATACGAGCTGCGAACACATAGCCGACCTGGGCGCCTGGCTTGCCCTGCTTCCGCGGGGCACCAATGTGCTGCTGCAATCGAACGATTATTTCAGCGAGCCGACGCACATCAACTGCGTCGCTTCGCTTGCAGCCTTCGAGGAAATGGCGGCGTTGCGGGAGGTCAGGTTCTCCGGCGAACTGCCGACAAAAAAATATACGCGCTTCATGCTGATCGGAACTGTTTGAAGCGCGTTTGCGCGAATCTACCCAGACGCGAACCGTTCTAGGATTTCGGGGACCAGGTTAAATACCGCTCGCGCAGGATTTGCGCCGAGCGGTGCGCGCCTTCCAGATCGAGATGATGCGCGGCTGGCGTCGGTCCCGCAAGAGCCTGCTCGATCGCCTGCGTCAGACCTTCAGGCGTCAGGTCCTTTTCCGTCAGCACCGTTGCCAGACCGAGCTCTTCGAGCATCAGGGCGCGAACCGTCTGTTCGGTTTCCCCACCGGCTGCAAAGGGAACGAGCAGGGAGCGGCAACCCGCGCGCAGGACATCGCAGACCGTGTTGTAACCCGCCTGCGAGACCGACAGCCGGGCGCCGGTCAGCAGGCTGGCGAAATCCTCGCGGAACCGGAAGATGGACAGACCCAGCGTGGCATCGCGTGAAATCGCGTCAAACTCGTCATTCGGCAGGTTTGGGCCGGTGATCAAACACCATTTCCAGGCGTTGTCGGCATTGCGCGCTGCTGCGATGGTGGACCGGACAAGGCCCTTTCCGGCAGCTCCGCCGCCAACCGATACCAGAATGTCGAAACGCTCGGAGGCCGCGGGCGCCGGCGGCGCGGCAACGAGCCCTGTGTAGGCGACTTCGGCCCCTATCGCCCCGGCCAGTGGAAATGTCTTGTCGATGGTTGCGAAAGCCGGATCGCCGTGGACCATGACAAGGTCGAAATGCCTGTTGACGAGATCGACCGTTTCCTCGTTTCGGCTCGGCTTGACGCGTTCCTGCAGGATATCGCGCACGGACGTCGCCAGCAGCGGTCTGGGCGACGTCGCGTCGATGGCCTCGATCAGCGGCAAGAGTTCGAAACGCATCTGCCGGCGTCCAAAGGGAAACGCCTCGACAATGACGATGTCCGGCCGGCAATCCCTAAACGCCTGCAGCAGCATCTCGGAACGCGATTTCTTGAAATCGTCGTCGATGGGTTTGCCCTGCAGGTCGACAAGGCCGGAAAATCCTTCGTCGCCGGAGGTGACGGGTGCCAGGGTAACGGATTTTACGCCCGGTCCCGGAAAGCCCGCGACCGGCGTTCCACCGGTCACGACGGTTACGTCGAACCCGTCATCGGCCAGGGCCGCTGCGATGCGGCTGGCGCGCGCGAGATGGCCGATGCCAAGCAGGTGCTGGACATAGAAGAATGCGCGCAGCCGCTTCATTCGGTGGCCCGCCACTCCCGCTCGAACAGGTCCTTGAGCTGTACAATGCTTGCCACATGATCGAAATTGCCGCGCACGCGCTGCTCTGCGGCGTCGCCGAGGCGGGCGCGCAGCGCGGGATCACGGATCAGGCGCTCCAGCGCCTGTGCCAGGGCGGTTGGGTTTTCCGAGGGAATCAGCAGCCCGGTTTCATCCGACGATAAAAGCTCCGGCACGCCGGAAATATCGGTCGACACGCAGGCAAGCCGCTGGCTGGCCGCCTCCACCAGAACATTCGGCAGACCGTCCCGGTCGCCATCCGCGGTGATCCTGCAGGCGAGCGCGAAGATGTCGGCGCTGCGATAGTGTTCGAGCACTTCCTTCTGCGCCAGCGCGCCTTTCCAGGAGACGCGATCCTCCAGTCCGAGCTTTCGCGCCAGCGCCTTGAGCCGTTCCAGTTCCTCGCCGCCGCCGATATGCTCGAAATGCCAGGCCAGATCGCCAGGCAGGAGGGCAAGAGCCTCCAGCAAGGTGTCGTAACCTTTCTTTGCAACGGCGCGCCCGACACTCAGGATGAGGACGGGTTCGTCCGGCGCCGAGCCGTCATGCTGCTTTCGCGCCTCGCCGAAACTGCCGAAGCGATCGAGATCGAGCCCATGATAGCTCAGATGCACGGACGAGCTGCCGTTGGCGAGTTTCTTCAGGCGGTCGAAGCCGGTTTGCGTGCAGGTGACCGTCCAGCGCGCCGAGGAAAGCTTGCCGGCCAGATCCCAGTCCGCCGACGTCCAGATGTCCTTCGCATGGGCCGAGCAGCTCCAGGGTTGGCCACGAAGCTGGCTTGCATAGCGCGTCACCGATGCCGGTGTGTGCACGAAATGGGCGTGCAGCCAGCCCGCATCTTGCGGCCACTCGGCGGCCAGCACGAGCGCTTGCCCGAAGCGCCGCACGCGGTTGCGCGTAAAGTCGCGGCGGATGTCGGCAGCCAGCGACCCGAGTGCGCGCCAGAAGCCCGGCCGCGGCAGAGACGCAAACAGCGAGCGAAGCACGCGCAGCGGCTCCTGATGCAGATATTCCGGCAGATAATGGACTGGCGCCTTGATCTCGTCATGCACGGGATGGCGCTTTGTGTCGGTCGGCCGCCGGAGCGCAAAGAGTATCAGCTCGAACCCCGCACGCTCCAGGCCAAGCAATTCCTGCGCGATGAAGGTTTCCGACAGCCGCGGATAGCCTTTCAGAACCACAACGATTTTGCGGTTTTGCAACTCAGTTCATGCCTTCGATGACCGAAAGGTGATGGCCGGCCCGCCGCTCCAGCAGTTCCGCGACGATTTCGGAGATATGAGGCAGCCCCTCCAGCGTCAGATGCGGATTGCTTTGCGACGGGCGGGGCCGATCCGGCAACACCTCCAATGCATCGGCAAACCGCCGGGAATCCTCGGCTTCCTCCGGCAAAAGCATCTCGATGAGGCCGAGTTCGGCTGCGCGCCGTGCGCGGATAAGCTGTTCCTCACGGGGCGTGACGCGCGGCACGATCAGCGCCGGCTTGTCGAATGACAATATCTCGCAATAGGTGTTGTAACCGCCCATCGCCACCACCGCCTTGGCGCCGGCAATCAGCTCTTCCATGCGGTTGTCGAACTCGATGATCTTCACATAGGGGATCTTGGCCCCCTTCCTGACCAGCTTGTTGCGCTTGCGCGCCGGCATGTAGGGGCCAAGCACGATCAGCGCCCTGTGCTGCAATTGCGGATCCTGCTGATAGGCATCGATGACGTTGTGGATCAGGTCGCCGCCGTCACCGCCGCCACCGGTGGTGACCAGGATATAGTCGCCCTCGGGCCGGTGGCCGGGCAACTCGTTCTGCTGCAGGCTCCGTTGCAGGAAACCGACGAACTTCATCTTTGCCCTGACCGCCGGCGGCACATCCAGGCCGATCAGCGGGTCGTAGAAATCCGGCGGGCCATAGACCCAGACCTTGTCGTAGAACAGGCCTATTTTGCGCATCACATCCCTGCGCGCCCACTCTGCTTCGAGCAGATGCGGCGCATCCATCACCTCGCGCAGGCCAAGCACGAGCGTGGTGCCCCGCGTCTTGAGGTAGGACAGCGTGTCCTCGATCTCACCGCGCAGGCCGAGCGGTTCCTTGTCGACGATGAAGATATCCGGCCGGAAGCTCTCCGCTGTGTGGCGGATGATCGCCTGACGCATCCTCAGCGTCTCATGCAGGTCGATATCCTTCTCCAGCGAGGTGTATTCGCCGTTGCGCAGCTTGATGACGCTGGGGATCTTCACGAAGTCTACGCGGGCGCGGTAATCGAAGGCGCCGGCGATGGTGGCGCCGGAAATGATAAGCACCTGCAGTCCGCGGAAATCCCCGACCAGCGAATGCGCGATCGTTCGGCACCGCTGCAGGTGGCCGAGCCCGAACGTGTCGTGGCTGTACATGAGAATTCGAGCGTCTTTTACGTGCTGGGTCATTGTTGAACGTCTTCTAGAATTCTCGCCGGGCCGTCGGCAACCCCGCAGGCTTTCATCTTCGCGGCCCTATCGACCTGTTTTGAAACATGGGGGCGTGAGGTACGCAACGGCATTCTTCACCTGGCCACGAATGCCAAGGGGCACGCGACGCCTTGTCTCCGCAGACGAAATACGACCCGAGCACAAATCTCTGTCATGAGGCTTGACCCCGTGGAATTACAGGCCTGTGGCCTGAGGCAGGCAGAGCGCATACAGCGAAAAGTTAAGGGCGACCAGAGGAAACGAGGTTGCCGCACATTGTGAGGAGAACCCCGCACCTTAGGAAAATGCTTCAAAATCCATTGGAACGCAACGACCGCCAGAGGCCGCTCGTTGCGGCCTTTTATCCTGCCATCACCCTCGGCCGGTAGCAAGCCTCCCTGACGTGGAGGATTCCGGATAGCGCCCGCCGCACCTGGGCCAAGGCCAACAGTTGGGCGTGGATGATCCGCCCGGTCGGTCAACGCAGATTTCGGTGACGCGGATTGTCACAAGGTTGCAACCTGTCACAGCCCAAGTTTTTCGTACCTTTGACGCCTGCGCAGAACAAGTCGTAGTTCTGAGACAAAAGCATCAGGTCGCCGTTGAAAGAAAACCGGGATGCGGTAGTATCGCATCAGATGTTTGCGACTGCTTGACCGGGGGGTGCAGTGGATTCGTCTTCTTTCAAGCGCTGGCCGGCAAAATGGGAGGCGCGCGATACTGCGGCCTTTCAGACCGCGTCGCGCCATATCCTGGGGGATTTGCCATGACAGCCAATGCCTATGTCGATCAGCTTAGCAGGGATGGCGTCGAGGCGATCGTCGCGGCTGTCACGGCGCGGGTCACGGACCGCGAGGCGCTGATCTGGCTGTGGCCGCAGCTCGAAAAGCAGCTGACGTCCTATGACGGCCATCTGCAGACGACATTGTTTCCCGGGTTCGAGGCGCCGGCCGTGACGGCGTTGGCGCAGGCGCTCGACCGGCGCGAACTGGCCGCCACACTACGGCTGGCGCTGCTGACGGCGCTGGACCGGATCAGCCCTCTCGAGGCCGCCTCGTCCGCAAGTGCTGCCGACATACTGGCGGAATGGAACAAGCTCTCGGCCTTCGTCAGGAACAACATCAGCGATGGCTTTTCCGGATTTCAGAATATTCGTACCCGGCTCTATGCGAAGTTCGGCGCGTCCGGCGATCCGGCCAAGGCGATCGGCCGGGTCAACGCCTATTACAACCAGATGCTGGGGGCCGGTTTCCCGAGGGCGAGCTTCAAGTCGCCGGTGCATCCCGCACTCAGGACCAGGTTGGCCAACACCGTCGAGCTGCTTACCGCCAGGAAGGCGCTGGCAGCACTGGACCCGATCAAGAGTGTCGGCGGCTTCAACATAAGGCCCAATGTCAACTCACCCACGCAGCTCAGCAATCATTCCTTCGGCTGGGCGGTGGACATCGATCCGGCGATCAATCCAAACGTCAAGAAGACCGTCTTGCCGCTGACCATCATCGCCGCCTTCACCGGTGTCGACCTTTACGGCGCCGAGAGCGCCACGCTGCGCGCCGGCGGCCCCTATGAAACGCTGCTGCCGGCGGCTGTTGCGCTGTCGAAGGCCAACGCCGCTGTCGTTGCCGCATTCGCCAATGCCGATGGCCTCAAGGCCGCCATGGGCAACGCCATAAAGCGCCTGGCCGGGGTGACACTGCCGGCGGCGAAACTGGCCACGGCCCATGCGTTGGCAACCGCCGTGCCGGCCAAGCAGACCGATCTCGCCGCGCTGCTGCAAGGCGCCGGCGCCACGCCGGCCAAGGCCAAGTCGACCGCCAAGCTCCTGGCCGATGCCGCCGACCTCTCCCGCCGCGCCGCCAAGGTCGGCTCACCCAAGATCATCGGCACCGACGCTTCGGTTGTCCGCTTCGGCTTCTTCAATCTGGCGCCGCAAGCTGCGGCCGGGTTGGCCGCCAGCGACGGCGGCGGCCTGCGCTGGCTGGGCGGCGCCACCGGCACCAAGGATTACATGCATTTCGAGCTTGCGGCAGCCGATCAGCCAAAGCTGTTCTGACCAACGCCGCATTCCGGCTCGATAATTTGCATGCGCTGACAAGAGGAGCGCCAATGAGATTCGCGGCCATGCAGGATCCATGTGACCAATGGATAGTCTACGATTTGATTTCAGCTCTGCCGGCAGAGATAGAAGGCAGACTGCTGACGGGGCTGACGCGTAGCGAAGCCGAGCAGATTGCTGAACGGGAAAATACAATCTTCATCAGGCATCCGACCCGTCCGCCGGTTCCGTGCCCAAGGTTCGCGTGAGCAGGCCGGCCTGACTAAGCCAACCGCGCCCTTGTCGTCCGCGGCGTCGCCAGCAGCAGGCTGGTCTCGCTGCCCGTTATGCCCGGGATCAGCCTGATGCGGCGCAGCACCGCATCGAAATCGGTGAGCGAGGCCGTGCCGAGTTCGACCACCAGGTCCCAGCGGCCATTGGTGGTGTGGATGGTCGAAACCTCAGCCAGACCGCCGAGCGCCCGTACCACGCGGTCCGCGGCGTGACCTTCGATCTCGATCATCATCACGCCGCGTATCCTCTGGTCGACGGCGTCGGCGCGCAGCACCACGGTGTAGCCGATGATCTCACCCGATTTTTCCAGCCGCTCCATGCGCGCCCTGACCGTGGCGCGCGAGACGCCGAGATCGACCGCGAGATCGGAGATGCTGCGCCGCGCATCGTGCCTGAGCAGCGTGACCAGCCTTTCGTCGAGCGCGTCCATGACTGCTATCCACTTTGATCAATCTTACTGCCCGGAATGATAAATCAATCTTTCCGAAATGCCAATTTCGCCTGTTCAAACCGCCGGGCCGGAGTGGTTCATTCCGCGCATCAATCGTGAGGACAAAAGAATCATGCGCTGCAGGATCGTTGGCGCGCCGGTGCAGGACGGCGCGGGCAGGATGGGATGCGAGATGGGGCCGAGCGCGCTGCGAACGGCAGGGCTTGTCTCGGTCCTCTCCGAACTCGGGCATGAGGTCGAGGACTGGGGCGCGGTGCAACCGGCTCCGGCACGGGCTATCGTCCACGGCAATCTTGCGCTGAAGGCGCTGCCGGAGATTTCCGCCTGGACGACGGCGATCGCCGAAACCGCCTACACAGCTTCGCAAGACGCCATGCCGATCTTCCTTGGCGGCGACCACGCTATATCCGCCGGCACGGTGTCGGGCATAGCCCGCCGGGCGGCCGAGCGCGGCCGGCCGCTCTTCGTGCTGTGGCTCGACGCGCATCCCGATTTCCACACGCTCGACACCACCGTCAGCGGCAACCTGCACGGCGTGCCGCTCGCCTATGCCAGCGGCCGGCCGGGCTTCAACGGCTATTTTCCGGATCTGCCTGTCGCGGTCGATCCCGCCCGCATCTGCGTCATGGGCCTGCGCAGCGTCGACCCGGCCGAGCGCCGGGCGCTGAACGAAGCCGGCGTGACCGTGCACGACATGCGCACCATTGACGAGCACGGCATCGCGCCTTTGCTGCGCGCTTTCCTGGCCCTGGTCGAAGAGGCCAACGGCCTGCTGCATGTCAGCCTCGACGTCGACTTCCTCGACCCATCGATCGCGCCGGCCGTCGGCACCACCGTGCCCGGCGGCGCCACCTTCCGCGAGGCGCATCTGGTCATGGAGATGCTGTCCGACAGCGGTCTGGTCTCCAGCCTCGACCTGGTCGAGCTGAACCCGTTCCTCGACGAGCGCGGCCGCACCGCGACCCTCATGGTCGACCTCGCCGCCAGCCTTATGGGCCGCCGCATCATGGACCGCCCGACCCGCAGCCATTCCGGAAGCATTGCATGACCCAGCCTTCCCGCCTTGCCATCGTTCCCTTCGTCAGCGTCGACCGCATGATGAAGCTGGTGCTGACCATCGGCGTCGACCGGTTCCTGACCGAACTCGCCGCCTATATCGAGGAGGATTTCCGCCGCTGGGAGCTGTTCGACAAGACGCCGCGCATCGCCTCGCACAGCCATGACGGCGTCATCGAGCTGATGCCGACCAGCGACGGCCGGCTCTACGGCTTCAAATATGTCAACGGCCACCCGAAGAACATGCGCGAGGGCCGCCAGACCGTCACCGCCTTCGGTGTGCTCGCCGATGTCGGCTCCGGCTATCCGATGCTGCTCACCGAAATGACGATCCTGACGGCGCTGCGCACGGCGGCCACCTCCGCTGTCGCGGCCAAATACCTGGCGCCCAGGGGCGCGCGCTCGATGGCCATCATCGGCAACGGCGCCCAGTCCGAATTCCAGGCCGTCGCCTTCAAGGCACTGCTCGGCGTCGACCGGCTGCGGCTCTACGACATCGACCGCTCCGCTTCGGAAAAATGCGCCCGCAACCTGGCCGGCCAGGGCTTCGACATCACCATCTGCACGACCGGACAGGATGCGGTGGAAGGCGTCGACATCATCACCACGGTGACCGCCGACAAGCAGTACGCCACCATTCTCACCGACAACATGGTCGGTTCCGGCGTGCACATCAACGCCGTCGGCGGCGACTGCCCCGGCAAGACGGAGCTGCACCGCGACATCCTGCTGCGGTCCGACATCTTCGTCGAGTTTCCGCCGCAGACGCGCATCGAGGGCGAGATCCAGCAGCTCGACGCCGACCATCCGGTGACCGAGCTGTGGCAGGTGATGACCGGCCAGGCGCAAGGTCGCAAGACGGCGGAACAGATCACGCTGTTCGATTCCGTCGGCTTCGCCACCGAGGATTTCTCCGCACTGCGCTATGTCCGCGACCAGCTCCAGGCAACCGGCCTCTATGAAGAGCTCGACCTGCTCGCCGATCCCGACGAGCCGCGCGACCTGTTCGGCATGCTGCTGCGGGCAGCGCTGCAGCCGGCGGCCTGAGGTTTTAGGCATCGCGGCCTGATGCCACGCGCAGCCGCGAAATCCACGCATCCGGACGAGCGCTAGCTATCCGCGCAACAGCGCGCAGCTCTCCCGTTCGACGAGCACCGGCGTGAGCACTTCGCGGCGCGAATGCGCCGCCGGCTCGGCAACCCGCGCAAGCAGCAGGCTGACGGCGCGCGTGCCGATCTTCTCGACCGGCTGTGCAATCGTCGTCAGCGGCGGCCAGGTGGTGACGGCATAGGGAATGTCGTCGAAGCCGATCATCGACATGTCGTCGGGAACGCGCAGGCCGCGCCCGCGCAACACCGTCAGCGCGC
Source organism: Mesorhizobium sp. PL10 (assembly GCF_053714315.1). Lineage (NCBI taxonomy): Bacteria > Pseudomonadati > Pseudomonadota > Alphaproteobacteria > Hyphomicrobiales > Phyllobacteriaceae > Mesorhizobium > Mesorhizobium sp. PL10. The sequence goes on from NZ_JBSKBR010000008.1 coordinate 186,667, forward strand.
CCATGGCCATCAGATCGTTGCAGGCAAAAAGCGCCGTGATGTCTGGCGCCTGCGTCATCAGCCGTTCCATCGCGGTGCGGCCGCCGGCGAAGTGATAGTCGGAATCGACTACGGCATTCGCCGGCAGGTCGAGGCCGGCTTCCTGCAGCGCCCTGGCGAAGCCCCGCAGGCGAGCCGGGCTGGAGCTGGAATCGCGCGGGCCGCCGATGACGCCGATCTTCTTGTGCCCGAGGCCGACAAGATAGCGGCCGGCGAGATAGCCGCCATGATCGTGATCGACCAGCACGGTATCGACGTTGACCGAATGGATCTCGCGATCGAGCAGCACCGCCGGTACGCCGGGCAGAACGTTGGAGAACACCCGCGCATGGTCGGACGAGCCGGCGAAGATCAGCCCGTCGATCTGCTTGGCCATCAGCACCTGGAGATAGCGCTCCTCTTTCTCGGCGCTGCCGTCGGAATTGCACAGGATCACCGTATAGCCGGCAAGGAAGCCGGCATCCTCGATCTGGCGCGCCACGCTGGCGAAGAACGGGTTGGAATTGTCCGGCAGGAGCAGGCCAATGGTCTTGGTCTCGCCGCGCCTGAGGCTGCGCGCCAGCGTGTTCGGACGGTAGCGCAGGGCGGCGATGGCCGAATGCACGCGCTCGGCCGTCTCGGGCTCGACATGACGCGTGCGGTTCATCACATGCGAGACGGTTGCGACCGACACTCCGGCATGGCGCGCGACATCGGCAATCGTCGTCATCGTCCCTTGTCCCCTCAGCGGATGACCCGCAACAGCCGCTCCCGATATGCGTCTAGGATGACGGCAAGCACAATGACAAGACCTATCACGATCGGCTTGAAATTGTCGCCGACGCCAAGCAGCTGCAGCCCGGTGCTCAGCACCTGCAGGATGCAGGCGCCGACCAGCGTGCCGATGATCGAGCCCTTGCCGCCGCTGAGGCTGGTGCCACCGATGATGACGGCGGCAATCGCGTTGAGCTCGTAGCCGACGCCGGCGATCGGGCTGCCTATGTTGAGGCGCAGCAGATAGACCATGGCGGCGATGCCGGCGGTCAGGCCGCTGATGGTGAAGGCCGCGACCTTGTAGAAATCCGGATTATGGCCGGACAGGCGCACCGCTTCGTCATTGGTGCCGACGGCGAAGATCATGCGGCCGAAGACGGTGAAGCGCAGCACGAACCAGCCGGCCGCGATCACCAGCACGGCGACCAGGAAGATCGACGGCAGGAAGCCGCCGATGATGAGATTGCCGAAATCGACGAAACCCTGCGGCAGGCCGGTAATGGTCGAATTGTCGCTGACGACGCGGGCAGCACCAGCGGCCATGTTGAGCATGCCGAGCGTGACGATGAAGGACGGGATTTTCCAGCGCGTCGAGATCCAGCCATTGAGGAAACCGCAGACCGCGCCCGTGGCCATGCAGGCCAGCAGCGCCAGCAGGATCGCCACCCCCGGCGACAGGCTCTCGTCGATCATCACCGTGGCGCCGACCACCGTGCACAGCGCCAGCACCGAGCCGACCGAAAGGTCGATGCCGCCGGTTAGGATGACGAAGGTCATGCCGGCGGCGAGCACCGTGTTGATGGCGATCTGCACGAAGATCTTCAGCGCATTGCCGGATGTGGCGAAGTAGGGCGCCGTCGCCGAGAAGAACACGGTGATCAGCACCAGCGCCAACAGCACGCCGGCATCGCGCACCAGAAAGCGCAGGAATTTCGCACGGCCCGGGGAAACGGGCGCCGACACGGTTGTTTCGGACGTCTCGCTCATGGTCGCACATACTCCTGATAGGCGAGCGACAGGATGTGCTCCTGGTCGAACGCGGCGCGCGGCACGTCGCCGACGATCTTGTTTTTGGAAAAGACGATGATGCGGTGGCACATGCCCATCAGCTCGGGCAGGTCGGACGACACCATGATGATGCCCTTTTTTGCCGCCGCTAGCATCCAGAGCAGCTGGTAGATCTCGCGCCGGGCACCAATGTCGACGCCGCGCGTCGGCTCGTCGAGGATCAGCGTCGAGGTGCCCCTGAACAGCCATTTGGCCAGCACCACCTTCTGCTGGTTGCCCCCCGAGAGATTGCGCACCGCCTGCTCGATCGAGCTCGCCTTGACCCTGAGCTGGCCGACGAGATCATTTGCCGCCGCACTCTCCGCCCGGCGGTTGATGAGGCCGTTGCGCGAGACTTTGCTCAGGTCGGTGATGGTGATGTTCTTGTCTACGGCCAAGTCGAGCATCAGGCCCTGGCCCTTGCGGTCTTCGGTGAGCAGGCTCAAGCCGTGCCGCACCGCATCCTTGGGCGCGGTGATCGCGACCGGCCTGCCGTCGATCTCGACGACGCCGTCAAGTTTCGGGTCGGCCCCAAACAGCGCCCGCATGGCTTCGGTGCGGCCGCTGCCGACCAGCCCGGCGACGCCCAGGATCTCGCCATGGTGGACGGCAAAGGAAATGGCCGGCGTCTCGGCGCTGCGCTTGAGGTTGGCAACGCTGAGCGCGACCGTGCCCGGCACGATCGAAGCGTCGAAGCCATACTCGTCGGCAATGTCGCGGCCGATCATCATGCGCACCAGGTCCGGCACGGTGAGACCCCTAAGGTCGCGGGTCGCGACCAGTTTTCCGTTGCGCAGCACCGTCACCCGGTGGCCGATCTCGAATACCTCGTGCAGCCGGTGCGAAATATAGATGATGGTGACGCCCTTGGCCTTCAGCCGCTTGATGATGGCAAACAGCCGCTCGATCTCCGGCGGCGTCAGCGTCGCCGTCGGTTCATCGAGGACCAGCAGCTTTGAGTCATTGCTCAGCGCCTTGGCGATCTCGACCAGTTGCATCTGTGCGACGCCAAGCGCCTGGACGCGGGTGCGCGGGTCGATGTCGAGGCCGACCTCCTTCAACAGCGCGACGGCGCGGCTGTTGAGCGCCTTGCCGTCGACGATGCCGAAAGCGCGGCGCGGCAGGTTCTCCAGCATCAGATTCTCGGCGATGCTGAGATAGGGCAAAAGGTTGAGTTCCTGATGCACGATGCGGATGCCCGAGAGCTGCGCATCGTGCGGCGTCTTCGGCCGGTAGGGCGCACCGTTGAAGGCGATCGACCCTGAGTCAGGCTGGTAGATGCCGGCCAGGAGCTTGATCAGTGTCGACTTGCCGGCGCCGTTCTCGCCCAGGATGATGTGGGTTTCGCCGCGCGCGATCGACAGTGACACGTCGCTGAGCGCAACGGCGCCGGGAAAGATCTTCCCGACCCCTTCAAGGGAGAGAATCGCATCGTCCATGCAGCGGAATCCTGAATTGCGCTCTCGACAAAGCATTTATGAGCGCGTCGCCACCGCCGCCGACAGTCTGCCGGCGGCGGTGATGAGACAAGCGGAAAGGCCGGAGGGAGTACCGGCGCTATCGCTCGGCTCAGCCGGTGATCAGCTTGATGTCGGTCTTGACCCAGCCGGAGAATTTTTCACCGGCCATTTCGCGCAGGCCGTAATCGATGCCCATGGCGGCCATCTGCGCGCCATACTGCTCGACGGTGGCGAGCATCTTGCCCGCCTTGAGCAGCGGCCCGACGGCCGGAATGTTGTCGAAGCCGACGACCTTGATCTGGCCCGACTTGCCGGCCGCGTCGAGCGCCTTGACGACACCGAGCGCCATCGAATCATTGGCCGCCATCACGCCCTGTATGTCCTGATACTGGGTGAGGAAGTTGGTCATCAGCGTGTTGGCTTCCTCGGTCTCCCAATGCGCCGTCTTGGAGTCGAGCAGCTCAAGGCCGTTCTCCTTGATCGCATCGTCGAAGCCGAGCTTGCGCTCCTTGGCGTTGTCGGCTTCCGGATTGCCTTCGAGGATGACGACCTTGCCGCCCTTGCCGAGCGCCTTGCCGAGCGCATCGCCGGCAAGCTTGGCGCCGCCGCGATTGTCCGGGCCGAAGAAGGCGAGGTCGATGCCGGCCTTCTTCTTGGCTTCGGTGTCGAGCGCGACGTCGATGTTGATGACCTTGATGCCGGCCTGCAGCGCCTTGGCGATCGGCGTCACCATGGCCTTCGAATCGGCGGGCGCCACGACGATGATGTTGTAGTTCTGGGTGATGAAGTTCTCGATGGCGTCGACCTGCGCGGCGAAGTCGCGTTCGTCCTTCATGCCGACGGCGGCGAAATCGAACTTGTCCTTGTTCTTGGCGGCATACTCCTCGGCGCCGGCCTGCATCTGCTTGAAGAACTCGTTGGCGAGCGACTTCATGACCAGCCCGACCTTCGGCTTGTCGGCGGCAAAGACCGGTCCGAGCGGTAGCGCCAGCGCGCCGGCGGCCAGCGCGCCGGTCTTCAGGAACTGCCGGCGCGAGAACGGGCCGAGCCCATCCATGATTGTGTTCTTGCTCATTATTTCCTCCTCAGTGATCCACCCGTAATCGGTTACGTAACCGATTACGCCACAGGATAATGCGCGGCTTTGCCAAGTGTCAACATCGGTGTCGGGTAGCGAAACTTCGCCCTGCACAGCGAATCGCTCAGAACATCGAGGGCATGATCCGGACTTAGACACGCTTACGAGACTGAGAGAGAAATAGCGGCTGCCGTCGCCGCCTCTCTGCCATCCGAAAAAAGTCCAATTCAAGCAACAAGACAGGCCGGCTGGGCGGCATTCTAGAACGGACCAATGGCGGCGAAATCCGACAAGGGTCTGGCCAATGGACCGTTCAATGCGCCTTCTTCTCGTCGAGGATGACCCCAGGACCGCCGACTATGTCGTCAACGGCCTGACCCAGGCAGGCCATGTCTGCGACCTCAAGCGCGATGGCCGCGACGGGCTGTTTGCCGCGACACGCGACGCCTATGACGTGATCGTCGCCGACCGCATGCTGCCTGGCCTCGACGGCCTGTCGATGATCAAGGCGGTTCGGGCGGCGGGCGTGCGCACGCCGGCGATTTTTCTGACCTCGGTCGGCGGCGTCGACGACCGTGTCGAGGGGCTCGAGGCCGGTGGCGACGACTATCTCGTAAAACCTTTCGCTTTTTCCGAACTGCTTGCCCGCATTAACGCGCTTGGCCGCCGCCCGGCGGCGCAGGAGCAGAAAACGACGCTGCGCATTGCCGATCTCGAAATGGACCTGATCCAGCGCCGCGTCACCAGGCAGGGCCAGGCGATCGACCTGCAGCCCCGCGAATTCAGCCTGCTCGAAGTGCTGATGCGCGGCGACGGCCGCGTCATCACCCGCACTATGCTGCTGGAGCGGGTCTGGGATTTCCACTTCGACCCCAAGACCAGCGTCGTCGAAACCCATATCAGCCGGCTGCGGGCCAAGATCGACCGGCCGTTCGAAACGCCACTGATCCACACCGTGCGCAGCACCGGCTACAGTGTGCATGATTGAAGCTCGCTGTGACTGAAACAAGCGCCAGCCTGCTGCGCAGCACGCCGTTCCGGCTGGCGCTGACCTTTGCCTTGCTGTTCGTGCTTGCCTTCATCCTGTCGGGCGCCATCGTCTATCAGCTGATGAGCGCCGACCTTGCCGAGCGGCTCGACGAGTCGGTCAAGGAGACCTATTCGGTGGTCGCGGTGACCTATGCGCAAAGCGATCAGGAAGACCTGGTGCTGGCGATCGACAGCCATGCCGCGCTCAGCCCCGAGAAAGAACAGCTGTTTTCGCTGACCGACAGCAACGGCAATCGCCTGGCCGGTAATTTCACCGCCGCCGACCTTCCTGATGGCTTTTCGGATTTTGCCGCCTCCCTGCCGGGTGTGCCGCCCGGGACTCTGTACCGCGCCTGGTCCGGTTCGGTCGGGCCAAACAGCCTGACCGTCGCCTTCTCACTCTCCGAAACCGAGGAGCTGGAGAGGATCGTGCTGATGAGCTTCGGCTGGGCCACCCTGATCATTTCGGGCCTTGGGGTGGCCGGCGGCGCCTTGCTGGCGTCGCGCGTGCAGCGCCGGCTCGACGGAATCGCTGCCACCATGGACGACGTCTCCAATGGCCGGCTCGACGCCCGCATCCCGCTGCTCGGCAATGGCGACGACATTGACGGTGTCTCACGCCAAGTCAACGCCGCGCTGGAGCGGCTGGCATCGCTTGTCGACGGCATGCGCCAGGTCAGCGCCGACATCGCCCACGACCTGAAGACGCCGCTCAACCGCCTGCAGATGATCCTCGAGTCGGCCGCCGAGAAGACGACGCGGGGAGAGGCCGTTGCCGATGATCTGGCGGAGGCGCGCGGAGAAAGCCTGCAGATCAACGAGACTTTCGATGCGCTGTTGCGCATCGCCCAGATCGAGGCCGGCGCGCGCAAGGCGCGCTTCGTCGATCTCGACCTCAACGACATCGTCGAAAGCATCGCCGAGATCTATGCCGACGTCGCCGAGGATGACGGCAAGTCGCTGTCGGCGAATATTTCCCGAGACTGCCGATACCTGGTCCATGGCGATCGCGATTTGCTGACCCAGCTCTTCGCCAATCTGGTCGAGAACGCACTGCGCCATTGTCCGAGCGGTACAATCATCAAGCTGTCGGTAACCCGGCAAGGCGACCGCATGATCGCCGAGATCGCCGACAACGGCCCCGGCATCCCGGCGCAGGAGCGTGAAAAAGTGTTCCAGCGGCTCTATCGGCTGGAAACCAGCCGCACCACGCCCGGCAGCGGGCTGGGCCTCAGCCTGGTGCGCGCGATTGCCGATTTGCATGGCGCATCCATCGCGCTCGAGGACCGCCACCCCGGCCTGGCGGTGATTGTCGTTTTTCCCGAGGCGAAGCCGGCGGCGTGATCACCGCCTATATCCGAGGGCCGACCGGTACTACAAGGTGAGTATCTGGCGCCCGGGCAAACCCCGGCGAAAGTCCGACGGCGACATGCCGGCGAGCTTGCGGAACGATTTGTTGAAGGCGCTGAGCGAGCCGAAGCCTGAATCCATGGCGACGCGCAGCACATTGGCGTCTTCATGCATCAGCAGCGCCTGCGCATAGCTCAGCCGCAACAGGTTCATATACTCGTTGAGCGTCATGCCGGTCGACTTCTTGAAAATGCTCATGGCGTATTTCGGATGGATGTCGGCGGCCGCCGCGATGTCGACGCAGTCTATGTCATAGAGAAAATTCTCGGCGATGAAGTCGCACATGCGCCCGACATTGCGCAGCGACTGCTGGTCGAACGGGCCGCCGGTTTCCTGGCCGGCGGTTTCCGGCACCAACCGGTAGGGCTCGAACCGCACCCGCTCCAGCCGCAGCAGCAGCTCATTCACCGCGTGCTCGGTTATGGCCGGGTCGCCGGAGCGGAAATAGCGGTTCCAGCGCTCGAAATTGTGATGGTCCGCCGGGTCGGTGGCCGATGTCACCAGCGTGGCGCCCGTCATCAGCCGGTGGCGGATGTCCGTCGGCAGATGCAAGCGGAAGAAATGCACAAGCGGCAGATGCGCGCCGGCATAGATGGCGTCGTCCGAGAGATCGTCCATCTGGTGCGGCAGGCCGCCCCAGAACAGACACATCTCGCCCGCCGAGAGTGCGATCTCGTGTTCGGCCATGCGGTAGTGCACGCTACCGCGGACGATGAAATTGACCTCAACCTGGGCGTGCCAATGCGGCTTCAGCATCACCAGCGGATGGTTGTGAAACATCTGCAAGGCCATCGGCAGGCCTTCGACGCTGCTGGCGCCAGGCTGGTAAAACGGCCGTTCAGGCATCTTACTTTCCGCCCATCTTATATTCCCGTTGTCGGGGACAAGCCTTCCGCGCCGCCTAGTCTAGCCATGCTCGCGAACAGAGAGCAACTGAAATGGGAGGATTTCAATGCGCACGACACTCACCTGTGCCGCGCTGGCGCTTGCCCTGGGCTCAGCCCCGGCCTTTGCGCAGTCCGGCGAAATCACGATCTGGAGCTGGAACATCGCCGCTTCGTCGCTGAAGGCCACAATAGCCGGTTTCAACAAGCAATATCCCGACGTCAAGGTTACCGTTCAGGATCTCGGCAACCAGCCGACTTATGACAAGTCGATCGCCGGCTGCGCGGCCGGCGGCGTCGGCCTGCCGGATATCGTCTCCGTCGAAAACGGCGAGGCCGAGAACTACTGGAGCCAGTTCCCCGACTGTTTCGTCGATTTGCACACGCTGGGCTACAGCGCCGACGACCAGAAGAAATTCCCCGATTTCAAGCGCACCGAACTGGAAGTGGGCGACAAGGCCTATGCCATGCCGTGGGATTCCGGCCCGGTCGCCGCCTTCTACCGCCGCGACTTCTACGAGAAGGCGGGTGTCGATCCGGCCTCGATCAAGACCTGGGACGATTTCATTGCCGCCGGCAAGAAGATCCAGGCCGCCAATCCCGGCGTCACCATGACCAACGCCGATTTTAACGGCGACACCGAATTCTTCCGCATGATCGCCAACGAGCAGGGCTGCGGTTATTTCGCCGAGGACGGGCAGTCGATCACCGTCAACCAGCCGAAATGCGTCGATACGCTGACCAAGATCAAGGAGATGAAGGACGCCGGCATCATGTCGTCGGCCGACTGGGGCACCAAGATCACCAACAACACCGCCGGCACCGTCGCCACCCAGGTCTATGGCGGCTGGTATGAGGGCACTATTCGCACCGAATCGGCCGGCGAAAACGGCAAATGGGGCGTCTATCTGATGCCGAGCCTGACCGCCGACGGCCCGCGCGCCGCCAATCTCGGCGGCTCGTCGCTGGCCATCACTTCGGCCTCGAAGAACAAGGAAGCCGCCTACGCCTATCTGAAATACACGCTGGAGACGAACGAGGGCCAGATCACCATGCTGAAGGAGTTCGGCCTGGTGCCGTCGCTGATCTCGGCGCTCGACGATCCCTACGTTTCGCAAGGCCTGCCCTATTGGGGCGGCCAGGCGGTGTGGAAGGACATTCTCGCCACCCTGCCCAAGGTGGTGCCGAGCCGCGGCACGCCGTTCCAGAGCGATGCCGAAATCATCATGCGCGCGGTGCAGACCAAATATCTGGGCGGCGGTTACCCCGACGCCAAGGCCGCCCTCGACGACGCCGCCAACCAGATCGCCTCGGCGACCGGCCTGCCGATCAAGTAGGCGCCACCCTGTCTTGCCTCTCCCCTTGTGGGGTGAGCGGCTGGTTCGCCGAAGGCAAATTCATCGTGCCAGTGGCACGATGAAAGGCCGGCGAACGCTGGGACGCTGCGAAGCAGCGGGGACCCGGCCGGGTGGATCGCTACCACGCCCGGCCCTTCGCAGGCTCAGGGCGTTCGAAACTCGAAAAGCCAAGCAATTGGCTTTTCGTTCGCTGCGCGAACCGCTTCGCACCCCACAAGGGGAGAAGGCAAGAAGGAAAGGGAGGAGGAAACCATGCGCACCCAGAATGCCACGGCCTATCGCTTCCTCACGCCTTATCTCCTGATCTTCGCCATCTTCTGGGTGTGGCCGATCATCTCCTCGTTCATGATCTCGTTCCAGGCGACCCGCACCGTGCCGTGGCGCTTTGCGCCGACCTTCAACTGGGGCCGGCTGATCGGCGACCCCGCTTTCTTCAATGCGCTGAAGAACACACTGCTCATCCTCGTCATCCAGGTGCCGGTGATGATCTCGCTGGCCATCGTCATGGCGGTGCTGCTGAACTCGCCGCTGCTTAAAGTCCGCGGCCTCTACCGCTTTGCCTTCTTTGCCCCTGTCGTGGTCGGCGAGGTCGCCTATTCCGCGGTGTTCCGGCTGATGTTCAACCTCGATTTCGGCATCATCAACAAGCTGCTGGCCAGCGTCGGCCTGGCCAAGATCGACTGGTTCTCCAACGTCACCCCGGCCATGGCGCTGATCATGATCGCGGTGACCTGGCGCTGGGCCGGCTACAACGCCATCATCCTGCTCGCCGGGCTGCAGTCGATCCCAGAGGATGTCTATGAGGCGGCGACGCTCGACCGCGTCAGCAAGGTCAAGCAATTCTTCTACATCACGCTGCCGCTGCTCAAGCCCGTCATCGTTTTTTGCGCCGTGCTGTCGATCATCGGCACCATGCAATTGTTCACCGAGCCGTTCCTGATCACCGAACGCGGTGGGCCCGGCGGCGGCACCGAGACGCTCGGCCTGCTGCTTTACCGTCAGGGGTTCCGCTCGCTCAATTTCGGCTACGCCTCGGCCGTCGCCTATACCATGGCGGCGCTGGCCATCGCCATCACGCTGGTGCAGCTGTGGCTGACAAGAGAGCCGAAATGACAGGGGAGCCGAAAATGAGTTCGCTCTCGCAACGCCGGCTCGGCCGCAGCCTGCTGCTGCATTTGTTCCTGACGCCGCTGGCGGTGATCTGGCTGTTTCCGCTGTGGATGATGATCGTCTTCTCGACCATGCCCGACAACGGCATCTTCAGCCCCGGCATCGAGCTCTTGCCGCACGACAATTTCCTCGCAAACTTCCACAATCTGCAGCGCGACACCGACTTTGTCGGCGCTATCGGTATCTCGGTCTCGGTGGCGGTGACCTACACCGTGCTGTCGGTGCTGCTGACCTCGATGGCCGGCTGGGCGCTGGCGCGCTACCATTTCGTCGGCAAAGGTTTGGTCGTCGCCATCATCCTCGGCACCATCACACTGCCTTACGCGGTGGTGCTGATCCCGCAATTCATCATGGTGGCGCGCGACTTCCAGCTCGCCAACACCTGGGTGGCGCTGATCGTGCCGCCGCTGTTCAATTCGCTCGGCGTGCTGTTCATGCGCCAGGCCTTCACGATGATGCCGCACGATCTGTTCGACGCGGCACGTGTCGAAGGCGTCAAGGAATGGCGCATCTTCCTGTTCGTCGCGCTGCCTTTGGCGCGGCCGATGCTGGCCGCACTCGCCATCATCCTGTTCCTCGCCTCGTGGAACAATTATCTCTGGCCACTGCTGATCAACAGCCAGCCCGGCGCGATGACGGCACCGGTGGCGCTCGGCACGCTGATCGGCCTGACCAAGGTCTCCTGGGGCGGCCTTATGGTCGGCGCCGTCATGCTGACCGTGCCGATGCTCGTCGTCTTCGTGCAGCTGCAGCGCCACTTCATCGCCGGCATCGCCGCCGGCGCCGTCAAATAGGGATAACAAAGACATGGCGGCAGTCACCCTCACCAACGTCATCAAGCGCTTCGGCGTCTATGAGATTATCCATGGCGCCAACATCGATATCGCCGACGGCGAGTTCGTCGTCTTTGTCGGCCCGTCCGGCTGCGGGAAATCGACGCTGCTGCGGATGATCGCTGGGCTGGAGGACATCAGCGGCGGCGAGATCGCCATTGGCGGCAAGGTGATGAACGATGTCGAGCCGGCAGACCGGGGCATCGCCATGGTGTTCCAGTCCTACGCGCTCTACCCGCACATGACGGTGGGGCAGAATCTGAGCTTTGGCCTCAGAATGACGGGCAATCCCAAGGAGGACACCGACCGGCGGGTGAAGCGGGCTTCCGGGATCCTGCGCATCAGCGAGCTGATGGCACGTCGGCCCAAGCAACTCTCCGGCGGCCAGCGCCAGCGTGTCGCCATCGGCCGCGCCATCGTGCGCGAACCGCAAGTGTTCCTGTTCGATGAGCCGCTGAGCAATCTCGACGCTGAGCTCAGGGTCCAGATGCGGGTCGAGATCTCGCGCCTGCACAAGGAACTCGGCACGACGATGATCTATGTCACTCACGACCAGACCGAAGCGATGACCTTGGCCGACAGGATCGTCGTTCTGCGCGGCGGCCATGTCGAACAGATCGGCCGGCCGCTCGATCTCTACGACAATCCCGACAACCAGTTCGTCGCCGGCTTCGTCGGTTCGCCGAAGATGAACTTCATCAAGGGTCGTGTCGTCGGCCGCGATACGGGAAGCGTCACTGTCGAGCTGGTGGGCGAGGAAAAGGCCCGCATCGTGCAGCCGCTGGCCGGCGCCGTTCCGGAAACCGGAGCCAGGGTCATCGTTGGCGTGCGGCCGGAGCATTTCGGCAGCGCCGGCGAAGGCGATGCCGACCTCACCGTCGGCATCGACGTGGTCGAGCATCTCGGCGGCACCAGCTTCATCTATGCCAGGACCGCCCATGGCGAGGACCTGGTGATCCAGCGCGACGCGGCAAAGGTTCCCGAAACCTCGGAGATCGCCGTCTCCATCCGCAAATCCTACCTCTTCGACGAAAACGGCCAGCGGCTGCGCTGAGCCTTTCCAGACTTGCAAGGAGAATGACCATGACTTCAACCGCGCCCATCCGCTGGGGGATACTCGGGCCGGGCGACATCGCCAAAGCCTTTGCCGGCGGCCTCGCAGGATCGCGTACCGGCACGATCGTTGCACTCGGTGCCCGCAATCCCGGCAAGGAAGGTCTCGCCAGGACTTTCCCCGGCGCCCGCATCCTCGACGGCTATGACGCGCTGCTCGCCGATCCGGACGTCGACGCCGTCTATATCGCCATCCCGCATCCCGGCCACGCCGAATGGGCGATCAAGGCGGCGGAGGCCGGCAAGCATGTGCTATGCGAAAAGCCGCTGGCGCTGACCGCCTTCGAGGCCGACGCCATGATCCATGCCGCGCGCAAGGCCGGAACCTTTCTCGGCGAAGCCTTCATGTACCGGCTGCACCCGCAGACGCTGAAGCTGGTCGAGCTGATCAAGTCCGGCGTTATCGGCGATGCCAGGATGATCAAGTCGAGCTTCGGCTTCGCCATGCCTCGATTCATGCCGGAGCACCGTCTCTACGCCAACGACCTCGCCGGCGGCGGCATTCTCGATGTCGGCGGCTATCCCGTCTCGATGGTGCGGCTGATCGCCGGGGCGGCGGTGGGAAGACCCTTTGCCGAGCCGGACAAGGTCGTCGGTACCGCCCATCTCGGCCAGTCCGGCGTCGACGAATGGGCCTCGGCGCTGCTGCATTTTGCCGGTGGCATCGTCGCCCAGGTGTCCTGCAGCATTTCGCTCAACCAGGAGAATGTGCTGAGCATCCTCGGAACCAAGGGCCGAATCGAGGTGCCAGACTTCTGGTTCGCCGGCGGAAATCGCGATGCCGGCCTCGGCAAAATCGACGTTATGCACGCCGACGGCAGGCGCGAGACTATCAGTGTCAACGAGAGCCGCCATCTCTATTCCTTCGAGGTCGATGCTGCCGGGGACGCGATCCTGGCCGGGAGCCAAGAGTTCGCCTGGCCGGGCATGTCCTGGGCCGACAGCCTCGGCACGTTGCGCGTGCTCGACCGATGGCGCGCCGCTGTCGGGCTCGAGTATGAGATCGAGAAGCCGGCTAAGCGCATCAACACGATCTCCGGCCGGCCGCTGCGCACCGATGGCACCGCCATCGGCAAGCGCACTATTCCCGGCCTGTCGAAGCCGGCCTCAGTGGTGGCGCTCGGCTTCGAGGATTTCCGCACCTTCTCCTCTGGCTCGATCCTGCTCGACGGCTTCTTCGAGGCCGGCGGCAACCTGTTCGACACCGGCTATGTCTATGGCGGCGGCTACACCGAGACGCTGCTCGGCCAGTGGCTGAAAAACCGTGGCGTGCGCGAGCAGTCGGTCATCATCGCCAAGGGCGCGCACTCGCCGCTCTGCTACCCCGATGTCATCGGCAAGCAGCTCGCCCAGTCGCTCGACCGGCTGCAGACCGACCATGTCGACATCTATTTCATGCACCGCGACAATCCGGATGTGCCGGTCGGCGAGTTCGTCGACGCCATGGACGCGGAGGCCAAGGCCGGCCGCATCCGCGGCCCCTTCGGCGGCTCGAACTGGACCATGGCGCGCATGGACGAGGCGATCGCCTATGCCGAAAAGAACGGCAAGCAGAAGCCAGGCGCGCTCTCCAACAACTTCTCGCTAGCCGAAATGCTCGAGCCGATCTGGGCCGGCTGCATCACCTCGTCCACCGACGAGTGGAAAGCCTGGCTGACGAAGCGGCAGATGCCGAACTTCGCCTGGTCGAGCCAGGGCCGCGGCTTCTTCACCGACCGCGCCGGCCGCGACAAGCAGGACAATGAGGAGCTGGTGCGGGTCTGGTACTCCGAGAAAAATTTTGGCCGCCGCGATCGCGCGATCGAGCTGGCCCAACGACTGGGCAAAAGCCCGATCCACGTCGCGCTGGCCTATGTGCTGGCGCAACCCTTCCCGTCCGTGCCTTTGATCGGCCCGCGCACGCTGGACGAGCTGGAGGACAGTTTGAAGGCGCTGGATATAGCGCTGACGGCTGATGATCTGGCGTGGCTGGATGAAGGGCCGGAAAGGCGGCGGGCTTAGCTAATCAGGCGAGGCCACAGACGCCTCATTCCTTCGCGCCCCCCTCTGGCCTGCCGGCCATCTCCCCCACTTGTGGGGAGATCAGATGTCACGCTGGCTTTCGCCGACTTTCAACGTTGTATGGTGGAAATGGGTCGAGGCGCCGAAACTGCCAATCTCCCCCCTCGTGGGGGAGATGCCTGGTAAGGCAGAGGGGGGCGCTGTCCCGCCAACGCATCTAGGTTGTTAGCGATCAATCCTTGTCGACAAAATTATCGACGACGCCGTCCGCTCAACCCCGTCCATCGCCCCGATCTCGTCCAGCAGCGCGTCGAGATCCCTGATCGACGGCGCGTCGACGATGACGATCATGTCGAAATTGCCGCTCACCGAATGCAGCGTCCTCACCGGCGGCAGTGCCTGCAGCGCGCGCACCACCTTGTCGGCGAGTTTGGGCGTGACGGTGAGCAGCACATGCGCCCGCACCAGACCCTGCTCATAGTCCGGCGCCAGCCGCACGCCGTAGCCGGTGATGATGCCGCGCTGTTCCAGCCGCTCGATGCGGCTTTGCACCGTGGTGCGCGAAACACCGAGCTGGCGCGCCAGTTCGGCGGTCGAGGCGCGGGCATTGGCGCGCAGCAGGGAAAGCAGTTTTTGTTCAGGCTCACTGAGCATTTCGACGAACCTTGTCGGCACATCGTTCAGTCGTAGGGTTCGTTTCGAACAATTCCACGCTTCCTTTCGACAGGCAAGCTGCGATTCTTGGCGTCATGGTGCTCCGACCGCGCAGCGGTTCGGGCCAAAGGCTTTTATGAGGGACAGGTCATGAAGAAAATCATCGTCGTCGGCGCCGGCAAGATCGGCTCCACCATTGCAGGCATGCTCGCCGACACCGGCGACTACCACGTCACCGTCGTCGACCGCGCGGCGGCACAGCTGGCCGCGGCCGAACTTCCTGCCGGTGTTGAGGTGCTGGAGCTCGACATCACCGCTCCCGGCGCGCTCGAGACGGCCCTTGCCGGCGCCTTCGCCGTGCTGAGCGCCGCGCCCTTCCATTTGACCACGCGCATCGCCGAAGCGGCCGCCGCCACCGGCGTCCACTATCTCGACCTGACCGAAGACGTCGTTTCGACTCGCCGCGTCAAGGAACTGGCTAGGTCGGGCAAGAGCGCCTTCATTCCACAATGCGGCCTGGCGCCCGGCTTCATCTCCATCGTCGCCAACGATCTCGCCAGCCGTTTCGATTCGCTGGAAAGCGTGCGCATGCGCGTCGGTGCGCTGCCGCAATACCCGTCCAACGCGCTGAACTACAATCTGACCTGGAGCACCGACGGCGTCATCAACGAATATTGCGAGCCCTGCGAGGCGATCGTCGAAGGCGAGCTAATCGAAGTGCCGCCGCTGGAGGAGCGCGAGGAATTCTCGCTCGACGGTGTCACCTACGAAGCCTTCAACACCTCCGGCGGGCTCGGCACTCTGGCGGAGACGCTGAAGGGCAAGGTGCGCACGCTGAACTACCGCACTATCCGCTATCCCGGCCACGCCGCTATCATGAAGGCGCTGCTCAACGACCTCGGCCTGCGCCACCGCCGCGACGTGCTGAAGGACATTTTCGAGAGCGCCTTGCCGGCAACGCTGCAGGACGTGGTCATCGTCTTCGTCACCGTGTCGGGCCGCCGCAACGGGCGCCTGCTGCAGGAGACCTACGCCAACA
This sequence comes from Mesorhizobium sp. PL10, assembly GCF_053714315.1. NCBI lineage: Bacteria > Pseudomonadati > Pseudomonadota > Alphaproteobacteria > Hyphomicrobiales > Phyllobacteriaceae > Mesorhizobium > Mesorhizobium sp. PL10. The sequence continues at coordinate 202,535 of NZ_JBSKBR010000008.1, forward strand.
AGATCTATTCGCAGCGCGTCGGCAACCAGGTGCGCAGCGCCATCCAGATCACCACCGCGTCCGGCATCTGCGCCGTGCTCGACATGCTGGCCGACGGCACCTTGCCGGCGACCGGTTTCGTCAAGCAGGAAGACATCGCGCTCGACGCATTCCTGGCCAACCGGTTTGGGCGTGCGTATGCCCAGCACGAGATGGTAAGCCGGCTCGCGAGCTGAGCAGCACCTCTTCCTCCCCCCTTGTGGGGGAAGGTGGATCGGCGCGTCAGCGCCGAGACGGATGAGGGGTGCTCCAGAAAGCACCAACGCCTCACTCCGCTGGAACACCCCTCATCCGTCGCCTTCGGCGACACCGCCCGGGGCGAGTCGCGGGCCTCGCCCGCCCTTCGGGCCCCACAAGGGGAGAAGGGGGAGCTATCCCTACCCCCTCAACAGCATCGGTCGTCCCAGCAGAAACCGGATAAAATTGCCTGCGGTTCGCGGCGCCTTGCCGTTCCGCAACATCTGTAGCGGCGGGCTGTCTTTTCTAGCAGGCTGCAGCTTTTTGGTTTCGACACCCGGCCGGCCGACGCTGAAATACGCTTCCGCGATCGGTTTGCCCCTCAGGACATTGGCGGCGTTGTTGTCGTGAATAACGATGCACCATTGCGCCTCCTTCGAAGCCGCAACGACGGTGTTGAAGCGCGTCGCCATCTTGGCGTGGTGGTCGCTATAAATGCCGCTCATTTCCGGCGATCTCTTTTCGACCAGCGTGCCAAATGCCGAGGTGGTATAATCGTGGTGCGTGTAGCGGTGGCTCGCCACGTCGAAATTCTGGCCGACCGGGAAGGCGATGAACAGCGGTTGCAGGTCCACCTCGCCTTTGGCGATCTCCCTGCGCGCGTAGTGCTCGACCCGTTCCATGAAACCCGGCGCCAGGGCGTCGTCGCTGTCGAGCCGCGTCACTGAAACGAACTCGGCATCGCTATCGCCCAGGACGACTTCATTGAAGCGGGCATTGAGGTTCTCGCCAGCCTCGACGAGGACCGGCCTGACATCGACCCCGGCCACGCAAGCGCAGACGGTCCGAACATAGTTTTCGTGGGTCTCGGCATCGAACGCCACCAGAACGGTAAAATCCTTCAGCGACTGGGCCTCGAGAGACGGTGCGCAATAAGTGTCGAACAACGCCAGCCGCTCGACCAGCCAGACAGGATCGAGATTGGCGCGGCCCTTTCCGTCCCACTGACTCGGCTTGAATCCGGTCGCGGTGTTGAAGCGTATGGCGACGTATTTCTTCACATCGGTGCTCATCGACAGACACTTAGTACATTCTGCCGATCAGCGACAATCAAGGGCCCGTCGCCGGCTGACCGGGCGATCTCCCCCCTTGAGGGGGAGATTATCCGCACTCAAATATGCAGCGCGTGGCCAAGCGCTTTCAGCGCCGCTTCCTGGAACCCCTCGCCCTGAGTCGGATGCGCGTGGATGGTGCCGGCGATGTCCTCCAGCCGCGCGCCCATTTCCAGCGCCAGGCCAAACGCCGCCGCCAGTTCCGACACGCCTTGCCCGACTGCCTGGATTCCGAGCACCAGATGATTGTCCGCGCGCGCCACGACGCGCACGAACCCGTCCTCGCCCAGTTTCGTCATCGCCCGGCCGTTGGCGGCGAAGGGGAACTGGCCGATCTTGATCTCGCCCAGCGCCTTCGCCTCTTCAGGCGTCAGCCCAGCCGTGACCAGTTCCGGATCGGTGAAGCAGATGGCCGGGATCGAGCGCTTGTCCCAGCTGCGTTTGTGGCCGGCGACGATCTCGGCCACCATTTCGCCCTGCGCCATCGCCCGGTGCGCCAGCATCGGCTCGCCGGTGACGTCGCCAATGGCATAGATGCCGCGCATCGAGGTGCGGCACTGGTCGTCGATCTTGATGAATTTTCCCGCCATGTCTAGGTCGATCTGGTCGAGGCCCCAGCCCTCGGTCACCGGCTTGCGGCCGACCGTGACCAGGATCTTGTCCGCGGAGACTTTCGCGCTCTTGCCGTCCGATGTCTCGACCAGCAGCGCATCGCCCTTGACCCCTTTGGCCTTGGCACCCGTCATGACTTCGACGCCGAGCTGGGCCAGCCGTTTCACGACAGGCCTTGTCAGTTCCGCATCATACTGCGCCAGCACGCGCGGCAAGGCTTCGACCACGGTCACCGCGGCGCCCATTTTGGCAAAGGCCATGCCGAGCTCCAGCCCGATATAGCCGCCGCCGACCACGGCGAGTTTCTCCGGTACCTCGCTGAGCGCCAGCGCCTCGGTCGACGAAATCACCGGTCCGCCAAACGGCAGGAACGGCAGCTCGACCGACGCCGAGCCGGTGGCGATCACCACTGTCTCGGCGCGGATGATCTGCGTGCCGGTCTCGGTCTCGACCGCGGCCGTCTTGCCGTCACGGAACGTCGCCCAGCCATAGACGGTCTTGACCTTGGCCTTCTTGAGCAAGCCGGCGACGCCACTGGTCAGCCGGCTAACAATGCCGTCCTTCCAGGCGACGGTCTTGCCGAGATCGAACTCCGGCGCGGCAACCGAAATGCCGAGCGGGCTGGTGCCGCCGGCCATATGCGAGACCGCCTCGAACTCTTCCGCCGCATGGATCATCGCCTTGGACGGGATGCAGCCGACATTGAGGCAGGTGCCGCCCGGTTTGCCGGCTTCGACGATGACCGTGTCGACACCGAGCTGACCCGCACGGATGGCGCAGACATAGCCGCCAGGCCCGGCGCCGATGACCAGCAGCTTGCAGGAGATTTCTTTCATGATGGCTGCTTTCTTTCGGTGAACGCTGCCCCGCGGCCTCTTCCTTCTCCCCCTGTGGGAGAAGGTGGATCGGCGCGCAGCGCCGAGACGGATGAGGGGTGCTCCAGGGAACGCCAACGTCTCACTCCGCTGGAACACCCCTCATCCGTCGCCTTCGGCGACACCTTCTCCCACAAGGGGAGAAGGGGGAGATCCATTTCGCGCGTCGCGATCAAGCCTATCCCCCTCAATCCACGAAAATCAGCGCCGGCGTTTCCAGCAGCGCCTTGATGCGCTGGATGAACACCGCCGCATCCCAGCCGTCGACGACCCGGTGGTCGAAGCTCGACGACAGGTTCATCATCTTGCGCGGGATGAACTGGGTGCCGTCCCAGACCGGCCGCACCATCATCTTGTTGACGCCGACGATCGCCACTTCCGGGTGATTGATGACCGGCGTTGTCGCCACACCGCCCATGGCGCCGAGCGAGGTGATGGTGATGGTCGATCCGGACAGCTCGTCGCGGCTCGCCGTGCCCGACTTCGCCGCCTCGGCCAGGCGGTTGAGTTCGATGGCGCAATCCCAGAGATCGCGCGCCTCGGCATGCTTGACCACCGGCACCACCAGTCCCGACGGCGTCTGCGCGGCAATGCCGATATGGACGCCGCCATGCTGGTGGATAATACCGGCCTCGTCGTCGAACAGCGCGTTGATGTTGGGCTGGTCGGCGATGGCCTTGACCATCGCCCGCATCAGGAACGGCAGCAGCGTCAGCTTCGGCCGCTCGACGCCCTTGCGCTTCTCCTTGTTGAGCGCGGCGCGCAGCTCTTCCAGTGCTGTGACGTCGATCTCCTCGACATAGGTGATGTGCGGGATGCGCGACTTGGCCAGCGACATCTTTTCGGCGATCTTGCGCCGCAGCCCGATGACCTTGATGTCCTCGACACTGTCGTTGCGGGCAAGCCCCGACGCCTTGGCGACCTGCGGACCGCGCGCCAGAAACGCCTCGATGTCCTCATGGCTGATGCGGCCGGCAGGACCGGTACCCGACACCTGGCGAAGATCGATGCCGGCTTCTTTTGCCCTGAGCCGGATGGCCGGCGACGCCAGGGGCTTTTCGCCCTCCGGGCGCTGCGCGCCGGAGGGCCGCTCCACATTTTTGGGCGCGGGCGTTGGTGCGGCCTTCGCCACATGCTCCGCCGGCTTCGGCTTCGCTACGGGAGCTGCTTCTGCCTTGGCCTCGGCCGGCTGCGCCGGCGCTTCGGCCTTCGCCGTCTGCCCGGCGGCATCGGGCCTCACGTTGCCCTCACCGGCCACCTTCAGCCGCACGATCGGCGAGCCTATCGCTACCGTGTCGCCGATCTCCGCACCCAGCCAAAGGATCTCGCCGTCGACCGGCGAGGGGATCTCCACGGTCGCCTTGTCGGTCATGACAGCGGCAAGCACCGAGTCCTCGCGGACGAGATCGCCGACCTTGACGTGCCATTCCACAAGTTCGGCCTCGGCGACACCTTCGCCGACATCGGGCAGCTTGATGATATGTTCACCCATCTTGAGCTCCCCCAATTCTTACGCTTGCAATGTTTCGAGAAGCGCGCGGCCGACACGGGCCGGCCCGGGGAAGTATTCCCATTCCTGCGCATGCGGATAGGGCGTGTCCCAACCGGTGACGCGCGCCACCGGCGCTTCGAGGTGGTAGAAGCAATTCTCCTGCACCAGCGCCGAAAGCTCGGCGCCGAAGCCGGAGGTCAGCGTCGCCTCGTGCACGACCACGCAGCGCCCGGTCTTCTTCACCGAGGCGACAATGGTGTCGAGGTCGAGCGGCAGCAGCGTCCGCAGATCGATGATCTCGGCATCGATGCCGGTCTCCTCGGCGGCCGCCTGGGCGACATAGACCATGGTGCCATAGGCAAGCACGGTGACGGCGGAGCCCTGACGGCGGATCGCCGCCTTGCCGAGCGGCACCGTATAATGGCCATCCGCGACCTCGCCCAGTTCATGCTTCGACCATGGCGTCACCGGCCGGTCGTGATGGCCGTCGAACGGGCCGTTGTAGAGCCGCTTCGGCTCCAAAAAAATCACCGGGTCGGGGTCCTCGATCGCCGCAATCAGCAACCCCTTGGCGTCATGCGGGTTGGACGGCACCACCGTCTTCAGTCCCGACACATGGGTGAACAAGGCTTCCGGACTCTGGCTGTGCGTCTGGCCGCCGAAAATGCCGCCACCGGTTGGCATCCTCACCACGATCGGGCAGGTGAAATCGCCATTCGAGCGGTAGCGCAGCCTTGCCGCTTCCTGGGTCAGCTGATCGTAGGCCGGGTACATGTAGTCGGCAAACTGAATTTCCACGCACGGCTTCAGCCCGTAGGCGGCCATGCCGATGGCCGAGCCGACAATGCCGGATTCGTTGATCGGTGCGTCGAAGCAGCGGCTCTTGCCGTATTTCGCCTGCAAGCCCGCCGTGACCCGGAAGACGCCGCCGAAAAAGCCGACATCCTCACCATAGACGATGACGCGTTCGTCACGCGCCATCGACACGTCCATGGCGTCGCGAATGGCCTCGATCATGGTGCGTCTGGGCATGGTCAGACTCCCGCCAGCTGGCGCTGACGCCTGAGATGCGGCGGCATCTCTGCGAACACGCCCTCGAACATTTCGCGCGTCGACGGTTTGCCGCCGGCATGCAGCGTGCCGTGGCTTTCGGCTTCCTTCTGCGCCGCGATCACCGTCTCCAGGATTTCGGCTTCCGCCTGCGCATGGCGCTCGTCCGACCAGACGCGTTTTTGGATGAGGTGGTTCTTCAGCCGGATAACCGGATCACCGAGCGGCCAGGCGTCGGATTCCGCCTTCGGCCGGTAGGCCGATGGATCGTCCGAGCTCGAATGCGCGCCGGCGCGGTAGGTGACATATTCGACTAGCGTCGGCCCGAGATTCTTCCGCGCCCGTTCGGCCGCCCATTTGGCGACGGCATGCACCGCGAGGTAGTCGTTGCCGTCGACGCGCAGCGCCGGAATGCCGAAGCCGAGGCCGCGCGCGGCAAAGGTGCCGGAGCCGCCGCGGGCGATGCCTTGAAACGTAGAGATCGCCCACTGGTTGTTGACAACGTTCAGGATCACCGGCGCCTTGTAGGTCGAGGCGAAAACAAGCGCGGAATGGAAATCGGACTCGGCGGTCGAACCATCGCCGATCCACGCCGCGGCAATGCGCGTGTCGTTCGAGATCGCCGAGGCCATCGCCCAGCCGACCGCCTGGATATACTGCGTCGCCAGATTGCCGGAGATCGAGAAGAAGCCGTGCTCCTTCGACGAATACATGATCGGCAGCTGCCGCCCTTTCAGCGGGTCGGCCTCGTTGGAATAGATCTGGTTCATCATCGTGACCATCGGATAGCCGTCGGCGATGAGCAGGCCTGCCTGCCGATAGGTCGGGAAGTTCATGTCGCCCGGGGCGAGCGCCTTGCGGAAGGCGCAGCTGACCGCCTCTTCGCCGAGATGCTGCATGTAGAAGGAGGTCTTGCCCTGGCGCTGCGCCATCTGCATGCGCGCATCGAAGGTCCTGAGCGTCATCATATGGCGCAGACCTTCGAGCAACTCCGCGTCGGTCAGCAGCCCGGCCCATGGCCCGACCGCCTCGCCGTCGCGGTTCAGCACGCGGATGATCGAGAACGCCATGTCGCGGATGGTGCGCGGATCGACATCGATCTCGGGGCGCGGCGCCGAGCCGGCCTTGGGGATGGGCACATTGGAGAAGTCGGGCGTCCCGCCCGGCCGCACTTCCGGCTCCGGCACATGAAACCGCAACATCCCAGCATCGGTCATGACCATGGTCCTCCCATTTGCCTGGCGCGATATTTGCACATCCGCGCCGCCGGCACAGCGCCAATTCGGTGAGCCCTGAGCGCGGCCGCTCCTCCGCATCGCCGGCCCTTGAAAGCCGACGTGCCACGCGGCGCCAAGATGCAGATATGGCGACGAAATTTCTTGTCGATGTTTTGGGGCGGCGCGCAATTAGGGACAAGATTACGCAGGGTTTTCCGCCACATAAGGCAATTGAGCGGTAGGAAGGCTCGCGCGGCCTTGCCTTCTCCCCTTGTGGGAGAAGGTGGATTGCCGCGAAGCGGCAAGACGGATGAGGGGTGTTCCAGGGACCGTCAGCGTTCCACTCCGCTGGAACACCCCTCATCCGACCGAGCTTCGCTCGGCCACCTTCCCCCACAAGGGGGGAAGGGAAGAACCGCTAGCTTCTCCGTTCCCTCTCCCCATGCTAACCACCCTCCATGGCGCAGAAAAAAGGATACGAAGTCGATTCGTGGCTGGCGAAGCCGGACGCGCGCTTCGCCATCGTCCTGCTTTACGGTCCCGACCGCGGCCTCGTCGCCGAACGGGCAAAAGCCTTTGCGAAAAGGACCGGCCTGCCGCTCGACGATCCCTTTTCGGTGGTCAGGCTCGATGGCGCGGAGGTCGACCGCGACCAGGGCCGGCTGCTTGACGAAGCGCGCACCGTGCCGATGTTTTCCGACCGCCGGCTGTTGTGGGTGCGCAATGCCAGCGGCCAGAAGGCGCTGGCCGACGACGTCAAGGCGCTGACGGCGGAGCCCGCGCACGACGCCATCATCCTGATCGAGGCCGGTGACCTCAAAAAGGGCACCGGGCTGCGCGCCCTTGTCGAGGCCGCCGACAACGCCATGGCGCTGCCCTGCTATGCCGACGTGGCCCGCGACATCGACACCGTCATCGACGACGAGTTGCGCAAGGCCGGCATGTCGATGACGCTCGACGCCCGCCAGGCGCTGCGCCGTAATCTCGGCGGCGACCGGCTGGCCTCGCGCGGCGAGATCGACAAGCTGCTGCTCTACGCCCACGGCCAGAAGGAGATCGGCCTCGACGACGTCAGGGCAATGTGCGGCGATGTCTCGGGCACCTCCTTCGACGACGCCGTCGATGCCGTGCTCGAAGGCAAGATCGGCGACTTCGACATTGCCTACACCCGGCACTGCCAGTCCGGCGGTCACCCCTTCCTGGTATTGTCATCCGCCATGCGGCAATTGCAGCAGATCCAGGTCATGCGCGGCCAGATGGACTCCGCCGGCCGCAATGCCGCCTCGGCCGTCGCCAGCGCCCGTCCCCCGGTTTTCTTCTCGCGACGCAAGCTCGTGGAGAAGGCACTTGAGCGTTGGAATGTAGAGGCGCTGAGCCGCGCGCTGAACCGCTTGCAGACGGCGGTGCTGCAGACCCGCAAACGGCCGGACCTGTCCGAAGCGCTGGCCCGCCAGGCGCTGCTTGGCATTGCGGTGGAAAGTGCGAGGCTGGGACAGCGGTAGAGGCGGTTGGCTAATCCCGACGCTTCGTCATCCTCGGGCTTGACCCGAGGATCCATTCCGTGACCTTCAACGCAGATGCGGCCGTGAAGAATTCTGTAATCGTAGCAACGCCTTAGCGTCACGGCATGGATTCTAGGGTCTGCGCGCGTCGCTTCGCTCCTTGCTTCGCCCTAGAATGACGACAGAGATGATGGCATCCCTTTCGCCCCCCTCTGCCCTGCCGGGCACCTTCCCCACGAAGGGAAGATATCAGCAGCTTCGCTGCTTTCACCACCAGTGCGTAGCGGCCGGCCCTTAGCTGTGGTAGTTTAGTGGCATGAAGTATCCCGCAAAAGATCTAGCGACCTGGGCAGGATTTTGCGCGGGCTGTTTGGTTTACCCTGCCATAGGGGCCACCCTTATGTATTATACCTCGCCCAATCTGAAGGTGGACTGGTGGGGGTTGTTTTGGGCGGCGCTATAGGCGTGTTTATAAGCAACGGCTTCATCGTCCCGGCCATTCGCCAACGCATAGCAAAGCGCCGGGAACCGGTCGACCCTTCGTAGCGGCCCGATAACTCGCATCGCTGACTGATCGGCCAGGTCCGTGCGTTCCCGTCAGAAGCTCGGCCAGTCGACGTGCTGTCTCTCGTGTTTATCACCGATATATCAGCGCAAAAACCTGAGCTTAAGCCAGAACATCATTTGCTGGCTAAATATAGTGGCGTCTCAATCGCCTAGCGCTCGTCCTTCAACCGCCGGCACAACTCATCCAGCTGCTCCAGGCTGCGGTAATTCACGCGGATCGCGCCGCCCTTGCCCTTGTGTTCGATGGTCACGATCATGCCGATCGTATCCGTCATCAGCTTTTCCAGCGCCAGCGTATCGGCGTCCTTGTCGGCTGCGCCTTGCGCCGGCTTGGCCTTGGGCGGCGCGCCGGCCGCCGGCATCTGCGCCAGCGCTTCGGCCTGGCGTACCGAAAGCCCCTCTTCGACGATCTGCTTGGCAAGCCCGGCCGGGTCCTGAGCCGTCACCAGCGTGCGGGCGTGGCCGGCGGACAGCGCACCGTCGACCAGCATGTCGCGGATGACGTCGGGCAGCTTGAGCAGCCTGAGCGTGTTGGCGACATGGCTGCGGCTTTTGCCGATGACATTGCCGAGGTCGGCCTGCGTGTAGCCATGATCGTCGATCAGCTGCTGGTAACCCAGCGCTTCCTCGACCGGATTGAGGTCCGTGCGCTGGACGTTCTCGATGATCGCCAGTTCGAGCGCCGTGCGGTCGTTGACGTCGCGCACGATAATCGGGATTTCGGTCAGACCGGCGCGCTGCGCCGCGCGCCAGCGCCGTTCGCCGGCGATGATCTCGTAGCGGCCGGCCTGGGTCGGCGATGGCCGCGCCACCACCGGCTGCACCACGCCATGCTCGCGGATCGACTGGGCGAGGTCGGTCAGGTCGGAATCGCCAAAGTGCCGTCGCGGGTTTTTCGGGTTCGGGCTGAGGAACTCGATCGGCACCTTGCCGTCGGCGTTTGCGGACGGCTTTTCCGGCGCCACGGGGCGATCGATCTCGCCGATCAGCGCCGCGAGGCCGCGGCCCAGTCTCTTTCTCGAAAGGTCTTCGCTCATTCTTAATTCCAGGGCTTTGAATCGTTTCGGTATCGAATCGGCTTGGTACTTCAGTCAAGCCTAATCAAGCGGCGCGCAATTTGCGCTCGCGGCGGATCACTTCGGATGCCAGTTGCAGATAGGCCTGGCTGCCTGAGCATTTGAGATCGTAGAGGATCGCCGGCTTGCCGTAGGACGGCGCCTCCGACACCCGAACATTGCGCGGGATGATGGTCTCGTAGACCTTGTCGCCCATATGCGCCCGTACATCCTGCACCACCTGGTTCGCGAGATTGTTGCGGCCGTCATACATGGTCAGCACGATGCCCTGGATGATCAGCTCCGGATTGATCGTTCGGCGCACCTGCTCGACCGTTTCCAGCAATTGGCTGAGGCCTTCCAGGGCGAAGAACTCGCATTGCAGCGGCACAAGAACAGAATCGGCTGCCGCCATTGAATTCAAAGTCAAAAGGTTGAGCGATGGCGGGCAGTCGATCAGCACATAACCGAAGGGCGCACCGCGTTCGGTCGCGGCGCGCAAAGCATTGCGCAGCTTGAGCACCCGGTCGGGCGCCGATGCGATCTCCATCTCGATGCCGAGCAGGTCGAGCGTCGACGGCACGATCGACAGGCCGGGCACCGCCGTCGGTATCGCCGCCGCTTCCAGACCCAGCTCGCCGGTCAGCACGTCATAGGACGATACGGTGCGGTCCTTGCGGTCGATGCCGAGGCCCGTCGAGGCATTGCCTTGCGGATCGAGATCGACGATCAGCACCTTTTCGCCGATGGCGGCCAGCGCCGTGGCCAGATTGATGGCGGTGGTGGTCTTGCCGACGCCGCCCTTCTGGTTGGCGACAGTGATGATGCGGGGTCCGGTTTTCATGGGTCTATGCCAAATATTCATTTCGCGGGTCGCCAAAAGGGTCGTCAAAGCGGTTGCGAAGGGAAGCTTACGCGGCCCGCAGATCGGTCACTTCGAGGATGACGCCATGGGCGTCGGTCATGCTCGGATGTTCTACCAGATCGAAGGCCCAGCGGTGAGTGCTTTCTTCCACTTCGGCACGGTAATCCCGGCCTTTGTGGAACAGCGCGCGCGACCCTTTGGTCAGCCATGGCGCCGACAGATCGAGCAGCGCGGGTAACGCGGCGAGTGCTCTCGCGGTGACGATTTCCGGTGAGGAAACAAGCGCATAGCTGTCGTCGATGCGCCGAGCAACGACCCGAGCCGGCAAACCGAACTGGCCGATGACAGCTTGCAGGAACGACGCTTTCTTGCGGTTGCTCTCGACCAGGTCGATCGACGCGCCGTCACGTTCGACCAGCAGGAAAGCCAGCACCAGGCCGGGGAAACCACCGCCTGAACCGAGATCGGCCCAGCGTTTTGCCTCGGGAGCGATTCGCGCCAGCTGGGCGCTGTCCAGAATATGACGGCCCCAGACATCGTCCAGCGTCGACGGTGCGGCCAGGTTGATGCTGCGGTTCCATTTCAGGAACAGCTGTTCGAACGCCACCAGGCGCTCGAATGTTTCACGTGAAACCGGTCCTGCGGCCTCTTGCAGGCTCGTCCATGAGGCTGCGCTCACGCAACGGCCCTTTGCGCTGCCGATTCGACATTGCGGACATGCGCGACGATGATCGCCAGCGCCGCCGGGGTCATGCCTTCCATGCGCTGGGCATCGGCAATCGAGCGCGGCTGGCGCGTCCGCATCTTCTGCTTCAGCTCATTGGAGAGGCCAGGAACATCGGCAAAATCGACCGAGGCAGGGATCAGCCGACTTTCCTCATGGCGGATCTGGGCGACATCGGCCTGCTGCCGATCTAGATAGACCGAATATTTCGCTTCCGTTTCGAGCCGCTCAGCGGTTTTGGCGCCGATGGCGCCGAATGCCGGCGCGACCCGCATCAGCCAGGCGATATCGACGCCGGGATAGGCCAGCAACTCATAGGCGGATCGGCGCACGCCATCCCTGTTGACCTCAAGCCCATGCCGCGCCGCTTCATTCGGCGTCATCGTCGTGGCAGTCGCCAGCCCGCGCGCCTTATCAAGATCCTCAGTAACTTGGTTGAACCGAAGCGTCCGCTCAGGCGAGGCGATGCCCAGCCGTATTGCCAGCGGCGTCAGCCGCTCGTCGGCATTGTCGGCCCGCAACGACAGCCGGAACTCGGCCCGCGACGTAAACATGCGGTAAGGCTCAGTGATACCGCGGCTGTTGAGGTCATCGACCATCACGCCGATATAAGCCTCGGTCCTGCTAAGCACGATTTGCTCGCCGGCCGACGCCTTGCGCGCGGCATTCAGCCCGGCGAGCAGACCTTGCGCGCCGGCTTCTTCATAACCGGTGGTGCCATTGATCTGACCGGCCAGGAAAAGGCCTGCGATGCGCCTGGTTTCCAGCGTCGGCTCGAGTTCGCGCGGATCGACGTGGTCGTATTCGATGGCATAGCCCGGCTGCAGCATGGTCGCGCGCTCGAGGCCGGGGATTGTCTTCAGAATGTCGAGTTGCACATCCTCGGGCAGGGAGGTCGAAATGCCGTTGGGGTAGACGGTGTCGTCGTCGAGGCCTTCCGGCTCGAGGAAGATCTGATGGCCCTCGCGATCCCCGAACTTCACGATCTTGTCTTCGATCGATGGGCAATAGCGCGGCCCGACGCCTTCGATAGAGCCGGAATACATGGCCGAGCGGCCGAGATTCGAGCGGATCAGTGCGTGCGTCGCCGGCGTCGTGCGTGTGATGCCGCATTGGATCTGCGGATTCTTGATCGTGTCGGTTAGCAGCGAAAATGGAACCGGATCCTCATCCGCAGCCTGGCTTTCCAGCGACGCCCAGTCGATGGTGCGGCCATCGAGCCGCGGCGGCGTCCCGGTCTTCAGTCGTCCCAATGAAAAGCCGGCGCGGCTCATCGTTGCCGAGAGACCGAGGCTCGCCTGTTCGTTCATGCGCCCGGCGACGATCTTCTTCTCGCCAATATGGATGAGCCCGCGCAAAAAGGTGCCTGTGGTCAGCACGACGGCGCCACAGGCCAGTCGCCGTCCGCCGGCCAGCAGCACAGCGGCAATCCGTCCTTCCGCGATCTCGAAATCTAGGACTTCGCCCTCAACGACATCGAGATCGTTCTGCTGCCGAATCGCTTCCTGCATGGCCTGCCGATAGAGCTTGCGATCAGCCTGCGTGCGCGGCCCGCGCACGGCCGGGCCCTTGCGGCGATTGAGCAGGCGGAACTGGATGCCTGCCGCGTCGGCGACCCGGCCCATCAGCCCGTCCATGGCGTCGATCTCGCGCACCAGATGGCCTTTGCCGAGCCCGCCGATCGCCGGATTGCAGGACATGACGCCGATCGTGTCGAAGCGCAGCGTGACCAACGCCGTCCTGGCGCCGGCACGCGCGGCAGCGCTCGCCGCCTCGCACCCGGCATGGCCGCCGCCCACCACAACCACATCATAGTGATCGATCATTTTGTGTTCCAGTTTCAGAGATTGCCCGACACATGTCCCCGGGAGCCGGCGCTGTCAAGGATGGAAGGCGATTCGTATCACGTGGGACTGATGGAGATTGCCCGGTAGCAGTGTTTCACGTGAATCAAGGCGGGTAGCGGCAGCGCCGCGCTGACCTGCGGCCCCGATCCGTTTCACGTGAAACAGGGATCGGTCAGTGTTTCACGTGAATCGCGGTCCACCGCTGCAGCGTTTCACGTGAGTCACTTCCCGATACAAAACTGCGAGAAGATCACGTCGAGCAAGTCCTCAACATCGACGGCGCCGACGATGCGGCCTAGCCGGTCCGCGGCAAGGCGTAGCTCCTCGGCCCGCAGTTCCTGACCGCTCTCTGCTCCGGACAAGGCCGAAGCCAGGTAAAGCTTCGTTTCCTTTAGCAGCTCCACATGCCGTAGCCGTGACGGCAGAATGTCTCCGGCATCGCCAATCGCGGCAGCGGCGCGCCCGCCAATCTCGGCCACCAGTTCAGCCAGCCCGGTGCCTTCCACCGTCGATATCAACGCGTCATAGGTGGCCAACGGCCGTTGGCCCTTCAGCAGATCAACCTTGGTGCCAATCCGCAAAGCGGGGATGTCGGCTGGTATCTCGCCGACAGCGGTCGGGCTCGCCAGATCTTCCAGTAGCAACATCAGGTCCGCCGTATGCGCCTTGGCCCGCGCCTTCTCGATGCCAATCGCCTCGACCTTTCCCGGCGCCTCGCGCAGCCCGGCCGTGTCCGTGATCCGGACCCGCAACCCGTTAAGGTCCAGCACCACCTCGAGCAGATCGCGCGTCGTGCCGGGTTCATCGGTGACGATCGCCGCCTCGCGCCGCGCCAGCGCGTTGAACAGGCTGGACTTGCCGGCATTCGGTGCCCCGAGAATCACGACCTCGAAACCGTCACGGATGATTTCGGCGGCATGGAATCCGTCGATATGCCGGCCGATCTCGCCAATCATCGCTTTGACATCCGACCAGACCGTGTCCGAAACCGACCCCGGCACGTCGTCCTCGTCGGCAAAGTCGATTTCCGCCTCGATCATCGCCCGCGCATGGATCAGTCGCCGACGCCAGCCAAGATAAAGCGCGCTCTGCACGCCCTCCGCATTCTGCACCGCAAAGCGGCGTTGCGCCTCCGTTTCAGCATTGACCAGGTCGGCCAGCGCCTCGGTCTCGACCAAATCCAGCTTCCCGTTGAGAAAGGCGCGCCGCGTGAATTCGCCCGGCTCGGCATGGCGCACACCATCCAAGCCGGCGATCGTCTCCAGCATCTTGCCGGCAACGGCGCGGCCGCCATGGACATGGAATTCGGCGACATCGTCACCGGTAAAACTCTTCGGCCCCGGAAAAAACAGCACCAGGCCGTTGTCGATCAGCGATCCGTCGGCAGCCCGAAGCCTGCGCAAGGTGGCAGCACGGTCCTTAACCATGCTTCCGGCAATCGTTTCGACTACGAATCGAGTCTTCGGCCCGGAAATACGGATGACGGCGATGCCGGCGGGCAGCCGACCGCTGGACAGCGCTACAATCGAATCGCCTGAAATCATTTGCCCGCTCTTCTGAACAGCCCTAGCTTGAAAACATCACCCGCCAAACCGAGCGCCCACAGTGACCTTGCCTGCGCAAAACCTGCTTGCCGACGAAGCCAGCCCCTATCTGCAGCAGCACAGCGGCAATCCGGTGCATTGGCGGGCCTGGTCGCCGGCGGCATTGGCCGAAGCCAAGGCGTTGCAGCGGCCGATCCTGCTTTCGGTCGGCTATGCCGCTTGCCACTGGTGCCATGTCATGGCGCATGAAAGCTTTGAGAACGACAGCGTCGCCGACGTCATGAACCGGCTGTTCGTCAATATCAAGGTCGATCGTGAGGAGCGGCCGGACATCGACCAGATCTATATGGCTGCCCTGTCGTCGATGGGTGAGCAGGGCGGCTGGCCGCTGACCATGTTCCTCAACCCCGACGGCAAACCGTTCTGGGGCGGAACCTATTTTCCACGCGAGGCGCGTTATGGCCGCCCTGGCTTCATCCAGGTGATGGAAGCCGTCGACAAAGCCTGGCGCGACAAGCGGGAAAGTCTCGACCAGAGCGCCGACGGCCTGACCGGCCATGTCGAGGCGCGGCTGGCCGGCGTCCACGCCAAGGCCGCGCTCGACAAGGAAACACTCAGCGATCTCGCCGCCCGCATCGACGGCATGATCGACAGGGATCTCGGCGGCCTGCGCGGCGCACCGAAGTTTCCGAACGCGCCCTTCATGTCCACGCTGTGGCTGTCCTGGCTGCGCGACGGCGTCCCGTCGCATCGCGACGCCGTTCTCGTCAGCCTGGAAAAGATGCTGGCCGGCGGCATCTACGACCATGTCGGTGGCGGGCTCAGCCGCTATTCCACCGATGCCGAATGGCTGGTGCCGCATTTCGAAAAGATGCTCTATGACAATGCCCAGCTGATCCGCCTGTGTAACTGGGCCTTTGCCGCGACCGGCAATGATTTGTTCCGGATACGAATCGAAGACACCGTCGCCTGGCTGTTACGCGAAATGCGCGTCAACGGCGATGCCTTCGCCGCCAGCCTCGATGCCGACAGCGACGGCGAGGAGGGGCTGTTCTACACCTGGAACCGGCAAGAGATCGAAGCCGTGCTCGGCGATGATTCAACCTTGTTTTTCAACTACTTCACGCTTTCCGCGCCACATGGCTGGGAAGGCAAGCCGATCATCCATCAGACCGACGCGCAGCAAAACCAAACTGTGCCTGATCGGGAGGTACTGCTCCCGCTGAAGGAAAAGCTGCTGGCGGCACGAGAGCAGCGCGTCCGCCCGGGCAGGGACGGCAAGGCGCTGACCGACTGGAACGGATTGATGATCACGGCGCTCGCCGAGGCCGGCCGGGCACTGAACCGACCCGACTGGATCGACGCGGCGGCAAAGGCCTTCAGCCATGTCGCCGAGGCTGGCCAAGACGGACGCCTGCCGCACTCCATGCTCGGCGCCAAGAAACTGTTTCCGGCACTGTCCAGCGACTATGCCGCGATGACCAATGCAGCGATTGCGCTATTCGAAGCCACGGGCGATTCGGGCTACATCGAGCAAGCAACAGAATTCATCGACCAGCTGGATCGCTGGCATCGGGATAGCGACAGCACCGGCTACTATCTGACGGCATCCGACAGCACCGACGTGCCGATCCGCATCCGCGGCGATGTCGACGAGGCGATTTCTTCCGCCACCAGCCAGATCATCGAAGCGCTCGTTCGGTTGGCTTCGGTCACCGGCGATCTCGATCTGCAGGAGAGAGCATGGCGGGTCGCCGAACACGCCATGGGTCGGGCAGGGCACCAGTCCTATGGCCAGGCCGGCATCGTCAACGCCTGCGCGCTGGCGCTTGAACCGCTGAAGCTCGTATTGGTCGATACCCCAGAGGATCCAAACCTCGTTCCGGTTGCGAATCGGAATCCTGACCCACGCCGCGTCGATATTGTCGTAGCAATTGGAACGGAAGCGAATCGACCGACATTGCCGGGTGGAGTCCTGCCGCCGACCGACAGACCGGGGGCCTGGCTGTGCACCGGCCAGCTTTGCCTTCCGGTCATTGCCAGCGCCGAAGAGCTCGAACGCCATTTGCGCCCGGCAGGTTAAGTTTCCGGAAAGCCCGCTTGGTTGAGGCTGATTGGTTCGGTTGTCACCTCAAAGAAAACCCCATCCCGGCTTCCCGGAATGGGGTTTGATGGATGACCGGTCGGTCCGGCGGATTGCTTAGGTGTTCATCGAATCGAAGAAGTCCGCATTCGTCTTGGTCTGCTTCAGCTTGTCGATGAGGAACTCGATCGCGTCGGTGGTTCCCATCGGCGCCAGGATGCGGCGCAGCACGAAGATCTTCTGCAGATCCTGCTTGGAGACCAGCAGGTCTTCTTTGCGGGTGCCGGATTTCAAGATGTCCATGGCCGGATAGATGCGCTTGTCAGCCACCTTGCGGTCGAGCTGGATTTCGCAGTTGCCGGTACCCTTGAACTCTTCGAAGATGACTTCGTCCATCCGGCTGCCGGTGTCGATCAGCGCGGTGGCGATGATGGTCAGCGAGCCACCTTCCTCGATGTTGCGGGCGGCACCGAAGAAGCGCTTCGGCCGCTGCAGCGCATTGGCGTCGACACCGCCGGTCAGCACCTTGCCGGATGACGGCACCACGGTGTTGTAGGCGCGGCCGAGGCGGGTGATCGAATCGAGCAAGATGACGACGTCGCGACCATGCTCGACCAGGCGCTTGGCCTTCTCGATGACCATTTCGGCGACCTGGACGTGACGTACCGCCGGCTCGTCGAAAGTCGAGGAGATAACCTCGCCCTTCACCGAGCGCTGCATGTCGGTCACTTCCTCCGGCCGTTCGTCGATCAACAGTACGATCAGATAGCATTCCGGATGATTGGCCGTGATCGAATGCGCGATGTTCTGCATCAGCACGGTTTTACCGGTGCGTGGCTGCGCGTTGATCAGCGCGCGCTGTCCCTTGCCGATGGGCGCCACCAGGTCAATCACGCGCGGCGAGATGTCCTTCGAGGTCGGATTGTCGATCTCCATCTTCAGCCGCTTGGTCGGATAGAGCGGCGTCAGATTGTCGAAGTGGATCTTGTGACGGATCTTTTCGGGATCGTCGAAATTGATGGTGTTGACCTTGAGCAGCGCGAAATAGCGCTCGCCCTCTTTCGGGCTGCGGATCGGCCCTTCGACCGTATCGCCGGTCTTCAGCGAGAAGCGGCGGATCTGCGAAGGCGAGATATAGATATCGTCGGGACCTGGCAGGTAGTTGGCATTGGCGGAGCGCAGGAAGCCGAAACCGTCCTGCAGCACTTCGACCACACCGTCACCGATGATCTCGATTTCCTGGGCGGCCAGTTTCTTCAGGATGGCGAACATCAGCTCCTGCTTGCGCATGACGCTGGCGTTTTCCACCTCGAGCGATTCGGCATAGGCGATCAGCTCTGGCGGCTTCTTGTTCTTGAACTCTGCGAGTTTCATTTCTTGCATAGACGGACTCTGAGTAGGCTTTTTGAGGGAAATATCGGCTGGATGCGACAAATGCCGGGCGCGGCCGAAAAGCGAAATGGGCGGCGCATGACGGGAAGGAAGACCCGTCTTGTATCGTCGGTCGGTTGAAAGAGCAAGCCGCCTTTTGCGGAGGACCTTCCGGCCTCCGCATCGTGCTTTTTAGAAAACCAAATCTGGTTTCAGGTCGGTGCGCGAAGCCTCAGAACGGCTTGACGATGACCAGCACGACGATGACGATCATCAGCAATGTGGGGATCTCGTTGACGATCCGCCAGTGCCTTGCCGGTTTTTCGTTGCGATCCTCGGCAAATTTCCTCACCGCGCCAGCCAGATAGCCATGAACGGCCGACAGGCCAAGCACCGCCGCGATCTTGGCGTGCAACCAGCCGCCCTGGAAACCAAAGCCTTTCCAGGCGAGCCACAGGCCGAACACCCAGGTGATGACCATGGCCGGATTGATGATGCCACGCAGCAGCCGGCGCTCCATCACCTTGAAGGTTTCCGACTGCACCGAGCCCTTCTCGGCATCGGCGTGATAGACCAGCAGCCGCGGAAGATAGAGCATGCCCGCCATCCATGACATGACGGCGATGACATGGATCGCCTTGGCCCAGGGATAGAAATCCTCAGGCCCGAGCAGAAACAGCAGCCCGGCCAGCACCAGGAACACCGCAATCGCGATCGCCGCGCGGCGCATGGCGCCGCTTTGCTCTTTGCCCATCATGGTCATGACGCGCTCCGCACCTGCTTCACCATTGCTTCGACATGCGCCACCGGCGTCTCCGGCGTGATGCCGTGGCCAAGATTGAAAATCAGCGGCCCGTCACCCAGCGCCCTCAGGATCGCATCGACGCCATCGGACAGGGCTTTGCCGCCAGCCACCAGCCGCAAGGGATCGAGATTGCCCTGCACGGCGCCACCGGCCTGCAATACCTTCGCTGACGTCAGCGGCACGGTCCAATCGATCCCCAGCCCCGTAACACCGGTCTTCTCGCGATAGCTCTCGTAGCGGGCGCCGGCACCTTTGGGAAAACCGATGATCGGAACATCAGGATGGACGGCACGAACCTGCCGGACGATCTCCGCCACGGGCTGGACGCAGAACAGGTCGAACGATGCATCGTCGAGCACGCCGGACCAGGAATCGAAAATCTGCACCACATCGGCGCCGGCTTCGATCTGGCGAATCAGATAGGCCGCTGAATGATCAGCCAAGACTTTCAAGAGCTGTTGGAACGCGGCCGGCTCGCGATAGGCAAACAATCTGGCCGGCGCCTGATCCGGCGTGCCGTGGCCGGCGATCATGTAGGTTGCCACCGTCCACGGCGCGCCGCAAAAGCCGATCAGCGTCGTCTCCTCAGGCAGTTTTGCCCGCAGCCGGCGAACCGTCTCGTAGACCGGTTCGAGATTCACGTGAAACGTTTCGCTGCTTAGAGCTGAAATCTCCGTCGCCGTGATCGGCGTCAACAACGGCCCGCGACCCTCTTCGAAGCGCACGTCACGGCCCAGCGCATGCGGCACGACGAGGATATCCGAAAACAGGATCGAGGCATCGAAGCCGAAGCGCTCGATCGGCTGCAGCGTCACTTCGACGGCAAGGTCCGGATTGTAGCAAAGATCGAGGAAGGAACCGGCGCGCTTCCGGGTCTCGCGATATTCCGGCAGATAGCGCCCGGCCTGACGCATCATCCAGAGTGGCGGCGGAAACGCTGCCTTGCCCTTCAATACGTCCAGCATGATCCGTCGCATGGGGCGCTCGCCTCTCCCAGCCCTCTTTCTAAATCAAATATCTTATTTCTAAGAATCTTCTGATTCTAAGAGTCTGTTGGTTGTGGTGGTTGTCTCCTGTCCCGCTTTGCCCCGGAAAAGACCAGCCAGCATATTGTCGCGCACTTCCCATCCGGGATTGTAGGAGAGTGTGGACGACCGGGATTCACTGACTGGAGTCAAGGACTTGACGCCAGGATCGCAAAACGGGCTCTGTGGATGACGCGCTGGCAAAAATGCCCGTCCCCAGATTTGTCCCCAGCCCTCCGACGAAGCCGACAGCGCATCGAATTGTGGACAACCCGCCTTCTGATACAGTCGCCTCCGGCCGGTCGCCTTTCCGGTCCCTGTTTATCCACACAAGCCCACAGCCCCAGGTGCCCCCTGTGAACAAACCCCAGAGCTTCTTCCACCTGCACCTGATTTCCGACGCCACCGGCGAAACGCTGCTGGCGGCCGGCCGGGCGGCTTCGGCGCAATACAAGGATGCGCGCGCCATCGAGCACATCTACCCGCTCATCCGCACCGAAAAGCAGGTGGCGAAAGTGTTCGAGGACATCGAGGAGGAACCGGGCATCATCCTCTACACCGTGGTCGACCAGAAGTTGGCGCGCGGTATTGACGAGCGTTGCGCCGCCATGGGCCTGCCTTGCGTCTCAGTGCTGGAGCCGGTGCTGACCGTGTTCCAGTCGTACCTCGGCACGCCGGCCGGCCGCCGCGTCGGCGCCCAGCACGTGCTCGACGCCGACTATTTCCGCCGCATCGATGCGCTCAACTTTACCATGGAGCACGATGACGGCCAGCTGCCGGCCAATATGGACGATGCCGACATCGTGCTGATCGGCATTTCCAGGACATCGAAGACGCCGACCAGCATCTATCTCGCCAACCGCGGCATCAAGACCGCCAACATTCCGATCGTGCTCGGCGTACCGGTGCCCGAAAGCCTGGTCGCCGCCAGCAAGCCGCTGATCGTCGGCCTGATCGCCACCGCCGAGCGCATCTCGCATGTCCGCCAGAACCGTATCCTGGGCAACAGCAGCACCTATGAAGCGACGGATTATGTCGACCGCGCCATGATCACCGAAGAGCTCGCCTATGCTCGCCAGATCTGCACCCGCCACAACTGGCCGATGATCGACGTCAGCCGCCGCTCGATCGAGGAGACGGCAGCGGCGATCGTTGCCCTTAGGGGGAAGACGCGGTAGGGCAGACGAGATAAGTGAGCACTCCGTCGCGCACCCCTCATCCGACCTCGCTTCGCGAGGCCACCTTCTCCCACAAGGGGAGAAGGAAGAGCCCGGCGCCGTCGTCTCCGCAGATTGCATCCGTTGGCGATTTGCAGTGACGTCCGTACAGGACTTCCCTTCTCCCCCTGTGGGAGAAGGTGGCCGAGCGCAGCTCGGACGGATGAGGGGTGCGCGACGGAACACCAACCCTGGTGAGTCAGCATGCCCGAAAAAATCATCCTCGCCTCCGGCAGCCCATTCCGAAAAGCCATGCTGGTCAATGCCAGGCTCGACATCGAAGCCGTCCCGGCCGAGGTCGACGAGCGCGCGCTCGAGGCGCCGTTGCAGGACAGCGGCGTGTCGCCGGAAGATGTCGCCCTCATCCTCGCCGAGGCCAAGGCCACCGAGGTCAGCGATCGCAGGCCGGGGGCTCTGGTGCTCGGCTGCGACCAGACGCTGTCGCTCGGCGACGAGGTGTTCCACAAGCCGGCCGACATGGAAGGTGCCCGCCGCCATCTGTTGGCGCTGTCGGGCAAGACGCATCAGCTGAACAGCGCCGCCGTGCTGTGCCGTAACGGCAAGGTGCTGTGGCGCCATGTCGGCGTCGCCAGCCTCACCATGCGCAAGCTCGATCCTGCTTTCATTGGCCGTCATCTCGCCCGCGTCGGCGCCAGGGCGCTGGCCAGCGTCGGCGCGTACCAGATCGAAGGCGAGGGCATCCAGCTGTTCGAAAAGATCGAAGGCGATTATTTCACCATTGTCGGCCTGCCGCTGTTGCCGGTGCTGAAGGAATTGCGGGGGCTCGGAGCCATCGATGGTTGAGAAAAAAGCTTTTGTCACCGGCCATCCGATCGCGCATTCGCGCTCGCCGAAGATCCATGGCTATTGGCTGAAGAAATACGGCATCGAGGGCAGCTACCGCGCCATCGATGTCGCGCCGGCCGATTTTCCCGCATTTCTCAGATCGCTGCAGGCCAATGACTACCAGGGCGGCAACGTCACCATCCCGCACAAGGAGGTGGCCTTTGCGCGGGTCGAGCGCCGCGACGAAGCGGCGGAGATGATCGGCGCGGTCAACATGCTGTGGCTGGAAGACGGTCTGCTGTGGGGCGGCAATTCGGACTGGATCGGCTTTGCCGGCAATCTCGACGAGCATGCGCCGGGCTGGGACAAAAATGGCCCGGCCGTGGTGCTCGGCGCCGGCGGCGCTTCCCGCGCGGTCATCCAAGCGCTGAAGGTCCGTGGCGTGAGGGATATCCGCATCGTCAACCGTACCCTGGCGCGGGCGCGGGAACTGGCCGACCGCTTCGGCGCCGGCGTCTCGGCGCATGGCGCGGTGGGCGATTTGCTCGGCGATGCCGGCCTGCTCATCAACACCACGGCGCTCGGCATGCATGGCGACGCCACGCTGGCCGCCGATCCCGCCGGCCTGCCGGGGTACGCCATTGTCGCCGATATTGTCTATGTGCCGCTGGAAACGCCGCTGCTCGCCGCGGCGCGGGCACGCAATTTGAAGACGGTCGACGGTCTCGGCATGCTGCTGCATCAGGCCGTGCCCGGCTTCGAACGCTGGTTCGGCAAAAGGCCTGAGGTCACCGCCGAATTGCGGCAGATGATCGTCGCCGATATCGTCGCCAAATGATGGGCGCAAAACAATGATCGTGCTCGGCCTCACCGGATCGATCGGCATGGGCAAGTCGACGACGGCGAAGATGTTCAGCGACGCCGGCGTGCCGGTGCATGATTCCGACGAGACCGTGCATCGCCTCTATGCCGGCAAGGCGGCGCCTCTGGTCGAGGCGGCTTTTCCCGGCACGACTGTTTCAGGTGTGGTTGACCGCACAAAACTGGGCGCGCGGGTGCTGGGCGACGCGGGCGCGCTGAAAACATTGGAAACGATCATTCACCCGCTGGTGCGGGCCGATGCCGACGACTTCCTGGCCAAACACCGCGTTGCCGGTGCGCCGCTCGCCGTGCTCGACATCCCGCTGCTGTTCGAGACCGGCGGGCGCAACCGCGTCGACAAAGTTGTCGTCGTCACCGCGCCGGCCGGGATCCAGCGCGCCCGTGTGCTGGCGCGGCCCGGCATGAGCGAGGAAAAGCTGGCGGCGATCGTGGCCAAGCAGGTGCCCGACGCCGAAAAACGCCGCCAGGCAGATTTCGTCATCGACACCGCGCAGGGGATGGATGCAGCCCGCGCCGCAGTACGGGCGATTGTTGCCGAACTCTCAGGGCGCTGAACTCCGGGGGATAAGTACGACACCTCAGGCTCCTGACGGCAGGCTGTCGCCATTGCCCATTGCCATTTTGTTCCGGTGTATGATTCTGCACTCTCAGGAGTGAGCTGATTCTATGCGTGAGATTATTTTCGATACGGAAACAACCGGCCTCGATATGCGCGACGACCGCATCATCGAGCTCGGCGGCGTCGAGCTGGTCAACCGCTTCCCGACCGGCCGCACCTTCCACAAGTTCATCAATCCGCAAGGGCGCGCGGTCCACCACGAGGCGCAGGCCGTGCACGGCATCAGCGCCGCCGACCTGGTCGGCAAGCCGACCTTCGCCGAAATCGCCGAGGAATGGCTGTCCTTCACCGATGGCGCCAAGCTCGTCGCCCACAACGCCAATTTCGACATCGGCTTCCTCAACACCGAATTTGGCCGGCTCGGCCAGCCGGTCATCGACACGGGGCGTGTCGTCGATACGTTGGCTCTGGCTCGACGCAAGCACCCGATGGGTCCCAATTCGCTCGATGCGCTCTGCCGCCGCTACGGCATCGACAACGGCCACCGCACCAAGCACGGCGCGCTGCTCGATTCCGAACTGCTGGCCGAAGTCTATATCGAGCTCATCGGCGGCAAGCAGGCGGCGCTGATCCTCGAAACGGTGGCGGTGCAGGTCAATGCCAATGGTGACGTCGCCGACATCGACATCTCGATTACCACCAGGCCGATCACCCTGCCCTCGCGGCTGACCGAGGCCGAGCGCGCCGCCCATGCCGGGCTGGTTGCGACGCTGGGCGAAAAGGCGCTGTGGCTGAAGGTGGTGGCGGGCCAGGGAGCGAGGGCCAGCTGAAAGTCTCCTGACGGCGCAAGGGTTCGGCCAACATCAAAGGGGTGCCTCAACGCCTCCAACAAAAAGCCCGGCACGAAGCCGGGCTCTTCAAACGCTACCGTGATAGCCTTCTCAGCTCACCTTGACCTTCGACGCCGCCTGGTCTTCAGCCAGCTTCTGCTGGAACATCTGGGCGAAATCGATCGGATCGAGCATCAGCGGCGGGAAGCCGCCATTGCGGGTGGCTTCGGCGATGATCTGGCGGGCGAACGGGAACAAGAGCCGCGGGCATTCGATGAACAGGATCGGCAGCATGTGCTCCTGCGGGAAGCCGGAGATGGCAAAGACGCCACCATAGACCAGCTCGACATTGAACAGCACTTCCTGGTCGAAGGACGCCTTGGCGTTCAACGTCAAATTGACATCGAATTGCTTGTCGGACAGCGGATTGGCGTTGACATTGACGTTGATGGCGATGCCGGGGGCCTTGTCGCGGCCACGCAGCGAGTTCGGCGCGCCGGGGCTTTCGAAGGACAGGTCCTTCACATACTGGGCCAGTACGTTGAGCGACGGCTGCGCCGTTTCGCCGTTGGCGGCGCCCACCGGCGCGTCATCTTTGCTGGCCATGAGCCTTGATCCTTTTGCCTGGGCAGCAGAGCTGACCGAATTGAAATCGGGCGTTGGCTAGCATGGTCGGCATGACAAGACAAGGTTTGCCGCCTTCGCGGCGGAAGAGATCAAGACACAGTCTCAATCGTCCTCAAGGCGCGACGTCAGTCGTCCTTCAAACGCCGCCAGGGCGAATTGTGGTCGGGACCGCGCTTGAAATCGTCCTCGCGCGAATAGTCGCCGTCGTCGAGATCGATGACCTTGTCGCGCGACCTGCCCCGAAAACCGCCGGCGGTGAAATCGGTGGCGACGACGATACGGCCCTTGAGCCTGCGCCAGGCAAGGTCGCGCACCGGCGGCAGGAACAGAAGCAGGCCGATGATGTCGGTGATGAAGCCGGGGATGATCAAAAGGATCGCGGCAACCACGATCATGGCGCCGTGCGCGAGCTGGCGGCTGGGGTCGCCGCCGCCGGCCATCTCGGCGCGCACCCGCGCCATGACGCCGAAGCCCTGGTGCCGGAGCAGAAGCACGCCGGCAATGCTGGAAGCCAGCACCAGGCCGACCGTCGCCAGCGCCCCGACCTCGCGCCCGACAATGACGAAACCGGCGATTTCCAGCAGCGGCAGCGCAAGCAGGAACAGAGGGAAAAAGGAAATGCGCAAGTCTTGACCGATCGTTTCCATGTTTTGCCGGGCGGCGTACAATCGCCGCTGGCACTGAGGCCGTTAGATAGGTATGCCTGCCTTTGATTTGAATGATTGCGCCATGCGTTCTATATGCTTTGCATGTTGAACGCTATGCGACCGCGGCCCGGATTGGCCGGCGGTCCCGGCCGGGTCAGGGATTGATTGGCGAAAGATATGGGTTTCTTCGACTTCGGCACCATTTTCTTTCTGATTGCCGCGGTGGTGATCTTTTTCCAGCTGCGCAACGTGCTCGGCCGCCGCACGGGCAGCGAACGCCCGCCCTTCGATCCCTATACGGCCAGCCGCAGCGAGAAGGACGCGACCCAAAAACCCGAAAATGTGGTTTCGCTGCCGCGCAAGCGCCTGCCAGGCGAAACGGCTGCCGAAACCTATGCGGCGATCGACGCCTTCGCCAAGCCCGACACCGACCTGAACAAAGGCCTGCGCACGATCAAGGACAATGATCCGTCCTTCGACCCCAAGGGTTTCGTCGACGGCGCCAAGATGGCCTATGAGATGATCGTCATGTCCTATGCCGATGGCGACCGCAAAACGCTGAAGAACCTTTTGTCGCGTGAGGTTTTTGATGGTTTCGTCGCCGCTATAGGCGATCGCGAGGCGAAAGCCGAAAAGATCCAGTCCTCCTTCGTCGGCATCGACAAGGCCGACATCGTCTCGGCCGAGATGAAGGGCGGCGAGGCGCACATCACGCTGCGCATCGTCAGCGAGCTGATCTCGGCGACGCGCGACAAGGCGGGTGCCGTCATCGACGGCGATCCCGAGACGGTGGCCGAGGTCAAGGATGTCTGGACCTTTGCCCGCGACACACGCTCGCGCGATCCGAACTGGAAGCTGGTCGCCACCGAGGAAGAAGACTGAATCTTTGCATGTCGCCCAAAAGTGGGCAGTGGTTTTTGGGATATCGACATGCAGGCAAACATGGCCAGTGGCGGGGCCGCGGTGTCGCTATCGTCCCTTTTCGTCGAGACATCCTTTGACGAGCTTCCCGGCTGGGGCGCCGACGATCATCTGCCCGCATTCGAAGCCTTCCGCCGTTCGGCCTTCCATGTCCTGACCAAGCCCTATCGCACCGGTGCGCTTGGTGTCCGGTTCGACGCCTTCGCCGGCGCCTATGACGAGGCGCGCTCCGTTTCGCCGGCGAATCGGAACGACGCTCGCGCCTTCTTCGAGCGCCATTTCGTTCCGGTCCGGATTCAGTCTGAAAACCCCGGCCTGGTTACCGGCTTCTACGAGCCGGAGGTCGAGGCCTCGCCGGTGCGCACGGATGAATTCACGGTGCCGCTGCTGACGCGACCGGGCGATCTCGTCGACATCGATGATGCCAACCGTCCAGAAGGCATGGACGAGTATCTGGCCTTCGCCCATGAGACGCCGCACGGGCCGGTAGAGTATTTCGACCGCGGCCAGATCGAGCGCGGCGCGCTCACCGGGAAAGGCCTTGAAATCGCCTGGCTTGCGGAAAAGGTCGATGCCTTCTTCATCCATGTGCAAGGCGCCGCCAGGCTGAAGATGACCGACGGCCGGCTCTGCCGCGTCACCTATGCCGCCAAATCCGGCCAGCGTTTTACCGGTCCGGGCAAGATTCTCGCCGATCTCGGCGAGATCCCGTTGGAAAAAGTGACGATGCAATCGATCCGCGCCTGGTTCAGGGCACATCCCGACCGCATCGACGAGATCCTCTGGCAGAACCGCTCCTACATCTTCTTCCGCGAAGCAGCGGTCGACGACGCAGCGCTCGGTCCGATCGCCGCCGCCAAGGTGCCGCTCACACCGGGGCGTTCGCTTGCCGTCGACCGGCTGCTGCACACATTCGGCACGCCCTTCTACATCGATGCACCGACGCTGACCGCCTTCGAGCAAAAACCGTTCCGGCGGCTGATGATTGCGCAGGACACCGGCTCGGCCATCACCGGGCCGGCGCGCGGCGATCTGTTCGCTGGTTCCGGCGATGCTGCCGGCGAGATCGCCGGGGTCGTGCGCAATTCCGCCGATTTCTATGCACTGCTGCCGCGTGGCCTCGTTTCGGGGACGGCTAGATGAGCCGGCGCCCCGATAAGCTCAGTGAAGACGACCGCGTGTTGTGGAACCTGGTGGCGCGCACGGCGCGGCCATTGAAGGGCAGGATGGCGGTCGACATCCCCGACATGGTCGTCGACCCCGAGCCGGCACGGACGCCGGTCGCTGTCGGCCCGGTCGCTGCCTCCAAACCGAAGGCGCAACAGGTTTCGCATGCACTGGACGAGCCGACGCTGGACAAGCTGAAGAAGGGCCGGCTGCCGATCGAAGGCCGCGTCGACCTGCATGGCATGACCCAGGACGAGGCTTATTCGTTGCTGTTCTCGTTCCTGCACCGGGCGCATGCCGGCGGCATCCGCTATGTCCTGATCATTACCGGAAAGGGCTCGTCGTCGGGCGGCGACGGCGTCTTGCGGCGCGCCGTGCCGGCCTGGCTGTCGACCCCGGCCTTCCGGCCACTGGTCTCCAGCCACGACCACGCCGCCCGCAACCATGGCGGTTCGGGCGCGCTCTATGTCCGGCTCAGGCGGCTCCGCTGATGGGGTCGGTCCGATGACGCCATTCGGCGAAAAACTGCGGGCCCTTCGCGCCGAGCGCGGCGTCCGCCAGAAAGACATGGCGCAGGCGATCGGCGTCAGCGCCGCCTATCTGTCGGCACTGGAACACGGTCGCCGCGGCGCGCCGACCTGGACGCTGATCCAGAAGATCATCGGCTATTTCAACATCATCTGGGACGATGCCGAAGAGCTGGCGCGGCTGGCCGAGGCCTCGCACCCGCGCGTAAAGCTCGACACGTCGGGGCTCAGCCCCGCCGCCACCGAACTTGCCAATCTGCTGGCCGAAAACATCGAGAAGCTGGACGAAGCCGAGCTTCGCCGCATCACCGCGTCGATCCTGGCCGCACTTGGACGCACTGGATAGGATGGCATGAGGCGCTTGCCGGCGTCCGCCTCAACTGCAGAGGCGATCGCCGGCGAGGCATTGCATCACTTCTTGCCGGCAGTGCTACCCCGGCCGCCATTGTCGTGATGGTCGCGGCCATGGCCCTCGTGGCCAAGGCAATCCGCAGTGCCGGCGCTGCAGCAACGGCCAGCCCACCAGTCGTTGGCCTTGGTGTCGGAGCAGGTGATGGTCTGATCGGCCAAGGCCGACCCGGCCAGGGACGACACCGTGACGGCGGCAAGGAAAGCAGTACGCAGGAAAGAAGTCATTGGAAGTCTCCGTGATTGGGTTCTGGTTACGGCAATGTGTCGCCGGCACAGACGGTTTGGTTCACGGAGACTGAAAAGAATTTTGGGGAGGCGGTCCGGAGGGCCTGCCTTTCGTCATCCACGGCGGAGCGGAAGCGCAGACCGGAGAATCCATGCCGCGGACGACGAGCGCCGCAACGGTGCAAAATCCGGCAATGCGGGGGATCAAGATGACGACGCTTGCTCCTGCACCGCTACGTCTATCCCAACGTCACGGCAATGGATCCCAGGGTCTCCGCGACGGAGCTCTGCTCCTGCTCCGCCCTGGGATGACGAGGCCACCTTAGCCCAGTTCGCTACTGGACGGCGCCCACCAGCACCTGCTGGCCACCGCGGATCGAGACCCAGCGGCCGGTGTTGTCGATCGCCTGCCGCTTGAGGAAGCGGTAGCCGGTGGCGTCCCAGATCTTCACCCTGTCGGTCAGGTTGTCGAGGACGTAGTCGCCCTTGTCGGTGCGCACCGTCAGCACGGCATGGCCTTCGCCGTCCGGCTTGCGCACGACGGTGATCAGGAGATCGGCCAGCGACACGCCCGAGCGGAAGAGCTGGCGGCGCTTTTCCAGTACATAGTCCTCGCAGTCGCCGACGCCCTTGTCGGGATAGGCCCAGACTTCGTCCTTGCCGTAAATGTCGTAGTCGCTCATCGGCTTGACGGCGGCATTGACCCTTGATGTCACGTTGATCAGCTTGCGCATGAACGCGTCGGTCATCGCGGCGGGGTTGAGATTGCTTGGCCGGATCGAGCATTCGCCTGGATGCGACTTGCAAAAATCATAGTGGCCGATCGGCTGCGACGTCATGCCGCCGGTCGCCATGGCGCCGCCCGCCGATGCCGGCGCCGCCCAGCATCCCAAAACCGCAAGCCCTGTTGCCGCACACAAGCGCAGCGTCCGTGCCATCGCTGAGGAAGTCATTGTCCCCGTTCACCCTTGTTGTTAACGAAAGGTTAAAGGGGATTTACAGTCCGTGTCAATTATGCGGGGAGCTAGATTCTCCGGCATGGTTACCCGCGCCCGCCCGACAGCGTCTATTGTGCAACAGAACGCCTCTGGCGTGCGAAATCGCCCCGCTTCTGCAGGCAACGCACGCCACAGCCGTATCGAGCCTCAACCCTTGGCGGAGCGGACCAGCCTCGGTTTCACAGCAACGCGGTTCTGGCGGCCGTAGCTGGTGATGAAATCGACAATGCGCGGCACGATTTCCGAGCGGAACCGCGAGCCGTTGAAGACGCCGTAATGGCCGACGGCCGGCTGCATGTAATGGGCATGCCGGTCGGCCGGAATGTTGGGGCAGAGGTCATGCGCGGCCTGGGTCTGGCCGAGCCCGGAAATGTCGTCGTTCTCGCCCTCGACCGTGAACAGCGCAACGTTGCGGATCGCCTTGGTGTCGACGATTTCGCCGCGATGCATCATCTCGCCCTTGGGCAGCGCATGGCGCACGAACACCGTGTCGACGGTCTGCAGGTAGAACTCCGCCGTCAGGTCCATCACCGCCAGATATTCGTCGTAGAAATCGCGGTGCTTCTCGGCATTGTCGCCGTCATGCTTGACCAGGTGCATGAAGAAGTCCTTGTGGGCGATGATGTGGCGGTCGAGGTTCATGCTCATGAAGCCCGACAGCTGCAGGAAGCCCGGATAGACCTCGCGGCCGAAGCCCGGCACCGGCCAGGGCGCGTTCATGATGACGTTGTCGCGGAACCAGTCTATGCCCTTTTCCTTGGCCAGAAGGTTGACCGCGGTCGGGTTGCGGCGGGTGTCGATCGGCCCGCCCATCAGCGTCATCGTCGAGGGCACGAAGGGATCGCCGCGCTTTTCCATCAGCGCCACCGCCGCCAGCACCGGCACCGAAGGTTGGCACACCGCCATCACATGGGTGTCCGGCCCCAGCGCATGCAGCATGTCGATGATGTAGTCGATGTAGTCGTCAAGGTCGAAATGGCCGTCGGTCAGCGGCACCATGCGGGCATCGACCCAGTCGGTGATATGCACGTCGGCATAGGGCAGCATCGCCTCGACGGTGCCGCGCAGCAGCGTCGCATAATGGCCCGACATCGGCGCCACGATCAGAAGCTTTGGGTCGGCCTTGCGCCCGGCAGG
This sequence comes from Mesorhizobium sp. PL10, assembly GCF_053714315.1. Lineage (NCBI taxonomy): Bacteria > Pseudomonadati > Pseudomonadota > Alphaproteobacteria > Hyphomicrobiales > Phyllobacteriaceae > Mesorhizobium > Mesorhizobium sp. PL10. Next base: position 233,431 of record NZ_JBSKBR010000008.1, read on the forward strand.
CACGGACCGTTCGAAGCGGGTGAGGTTGCAGAAGGGCCGCGACCACACCGTCTTTTCGTTGACCTCGACGCTCTTCCAGTCGACCACGGTCTTGGTCAGGTCGAAATGCGGCTTGCTGTAGCGGCGCGTCGTGCGCTCGAACAATTCAGCGGTCGCAGCCACCGAGCGGCCCCATGGCGTGTGCGAAAACGGATTGAGCGGGTTGGTGTAGAACAACCGCACCGCATCGGCGTAGAGCCGCGCGGGCTGCAGGGCGGCATGGTTCATTTCGTAGAGCTGGTAGAACATCAGGTACTCCGCAGCTGCCGTGACCGAAGGGACGACGAGCAGCGCCGATCCTTGAATGTCTCGCGCCGAGGTTAACAAGATATTGCTGCGACGCAATACGTCACGTGGCGTGACATATGCAATTCTTTGGTCCAAGGCCTTGAGAATCCGCTTCGAACGGGGCCAGCCGGCTCACTGTGCAGCTGCGAAAGCGCGGCCGTGGATATAGGGAGCAGGATGCGTCCGGCCCGAATGGGCCGGACTTGGACAGATCAGACGCGCGCCACGCAGACGGAGGTATGGCCGGAGCCGATGAAGCCGAGCTGGCCGGCGGCGCCCTTCGACAGGTCGAGCATGCGACCCTTGATGAACGGGCCGCGGTCGTTGATGCGCACGACGACGCTGCGGCCATTGTTCTGGTTGGTCACCTTCAGCCTGGTGCCGAAGGGCAGGCTGCGATGCGCGGCGGTCATTGCCGACGGGTTCATGCGCTCGCCATTGGCGGTCCGGGAGTGCAGCGCGTACCAGGAAGCACGGCCGCATTGGCCGGCGGCGGAGGAGGCGGATGCGCCGACCATCAGGCCAGCCGCGATCGTTACCGCGACAAGCGCGGTCTGGTTTATTGTCTTCATATTGGGGGATTGGCTCCGTTCTTTGACAGACCCCAGCCGTTAAGTGTCGAATAAGGCAGGAAATGCGGCAGGGATCTGGCGGTTCCGTGGCACTGGCACACGTTTGGAGTCGCTGGGAAACAGTCTGTTAGGGATATTACGCACCCAACTGCCGGTATCGCTCGTGACATTTCGAACCTCACTGCAGATGCCTTGAGCAAGACAAGACGTTATAGTGCAAGTAAAGGCACACGCGATTGGACACCGTCCTTTCGCTCTTTCATCACGGCCGTTGCGCAGCGGACAATCGACTTGGGGGGAAGGAATTCGGGCGATGAGACTGTTCAGGTATTTGCTCGCACTGATCGTCCTGGCCATGGGCCTGCTGTGGTCGCTGCAAGGCATTGGCTGGGTCGGCGGCAGCTTCATGACAGGCCAGTCGCAATGGCTCTATATTGGCATCGTCACCATGCTGGTTGGCCTGGTCGGGATGGTGTGGGCGAGCCGGTCGCGCAGTTGACCGGCGGAGCGCGACAGCTCCAGCTCGGTGAACCATGATCCGTTACATGCGATCGTGTTAGCCGGCGCCGACGCAAATCCGTCGGCCTCGGTCGGTCGGAAAGAGGCAGTCTTATCATGCTGGTACGCCTGACCATGATCTGCAGCGGCGCAACGCCCGCCACGCGCAAGGGGTCGTTTCCCCTCGACGAGGCGCTGGACCCGCGATCCCTGGCGTTGGCGGCAACGATGACCCTGCGCCGCGCTGACCGGGTCTGGACGAGCCCGGCGCGGCGCGCCCGCCAGACCGCCGAGGCCATGGCGCTCAAACCCTCCGTCGAGCCGCTGCTGGCCGAGCAGGATTTTGGCCGCTGGGTGAGCAAGAGTTTCGCGGAGGTGCAGGCGCTTGATCCCAATGGCGTCGCCGCGTGGCTCAGCGATGCCGAGGCCGCCCCGCATGGCGGCGAGTCGCTGGCCGATGTGGCGCGCCGCGCCTCCCGACTCGTCGACGGACTGATCCAGACCAGCGGCCACACCGTCGCGGTCACACACGCCAGCGTCATCCGCGCGGCCATCGTCCTCGTTCTCGGCGCACCGCTTTCGGCTTGCCGCAGGATCGATGTCGAGCCGTTGAGCCTCACCGATTTCCGCAGCGACGGCCACCGCTGGATGCTGCGTTCGACCGGCGTGCCGGTGGCCAAGCCTGCCAAGGCCGACCGGTTGCAACGCGACGGCGCCCAATCCTGAGCGGAGGGTTGGGCATTCGTCCCCGCCTTACCGATCTTGGATGCCGACAGCGAACGAGATTGCGCGCAGTGCCATGGCCGAGCAAATCCATGCTGCAAACAGCCGCTGATTTGAAAACACGTTCCGCCGGTTCGCGGGTAAGTATAGTAATCTTATCGACATTAAGGATGGAGGAGACGATGTGCGGCCACTCTGCGTCCATGGATCGCTGGCGGCATCCGCCTGCCTTTGCGGCCCAGCCTGTGACCTTAACGGCACAAAGCCCTGCTAAAGTAGCCTCTCCGGCGTGAAAACACAGCAAAATCAAGGTCCCTCGGCTTGTACATCATGTCACTAGAATTTATGTGTCAAAGCAGCTTGCACGCGGCGGGGAGGCACGTCAGGCGTTTCGCAACCGATGGTTCTGAACCATCGCCTGACAGGGAAACGTTCGCTCTATGCTCACTAAAAAAGGCAAGTACGGCCTCAAGGCGCTGGTCCATCTGGCGCAATTGCCGGTCGGGCAGCTCGCCTTCGTCGGCGATATCGCCAGCGGCAACAACATCCCGAAGAAGTTTCTCGACGCCATTCTGGGCGAATTGCGCAATGCCGGATTCGTTCAGAGCCGCAAGGGCAAGGAAGGCGGCTATCGCCTGGCGCGCCCGGCCGCCGAGATCAAGGTCGGCCATGTCGTACGTGTGCTCGACGGGCCGCTCGCGCCCATCCCATGCGCAAGCCGCACCCAGTATCAGCGCTGTGAAGACTGCAATGAGGCGACATGCCAAGTCCGACATCTGATGCTCGAGGTCCGGCAGGCAATCGCCGAGGTGCTCGACCAGCGCTCGCTTGCGGAAATGCGCGACATCGCCCTCGACGACCTTACGGTCGCGAAGGACATCGACGATTTGGCGCCGGCGCAAAAGGTCCTCGCCTGATCCTCAGCGTGCTCGCATGAGTGTCGCGCGCACCAACTCCATCATTATCGTCGGCGGTGGCGCCAGCGGCGTCGTGCTTGCCGCGCATCTGTTGAAGTCAGCAAATCCGGATCTGCGCGTCACGCTGATCGAAAAGCGCCCGCATTTCGGTCAGGGCATCGCCTATTCGACGCTGCTGTCGGCGCATGTGCTGAATGTCAGCGCCGCCGGGATGAGCGCCTATGCCGACGATCCCGGCAATTTCTGGCGCTGGCTGCAGGCCCGCGGCCTGGTGAGCCAGGAGCAGACGCCGCAGACACCCTTCTATGCGCCGCGCAGTGTCTATGCACGCTATCTCAAGGAACTGCTGGACGAGCTCGAAGCGCGGGAAAAGGAAACCGGCCGTCTCAGGCTGATCCGCGAGGAAAGCTTGTCGATCTGGCCGACCTCTTCCGGCGTCGAGGTGACGCTGGCCAACGGCACCAGCGTGGTTGCGCATCTGGCGGTGCTCGCCACCGGCCATGATGAGCAGCCCGGCGCAGGCCAGGGACACGCCATCCGCATGGGAACCGAGGCCGACACCGCGCTCGACCCTGAAGCCCGCGTGCTGGTGCTGGGCACTGGGCTGAGCATGGTCGATGCGTTCCTGTCGCTCGAGCAGCGCGGCCACAAAGGCGAGATCGTCGCCGTATCGCGGCGCGGCCTGCTGCCGTCGCCGCACCGCAAGGGCAATCCGATCAAGCTCGATGTCGCCGACATTCCGCTCGGCACCCAATTGTCCTATTTCGTCGGCTGGTTCCGCGACCTGATCCGCGAAAACCAGAAAGCCGGCATCGACTGGCGCGACGTCGTCGATGGTCTCAGACCCTTCAACCAGAAGATCTGGCAGAACTGGCCGTCCTCGGCCAAGCGTCGTTTCGTCGAACACACCAAAGCCTGGTGGGACATCCACCGCCATCGCCTGGCGCCGGAGGTGCATGCCCGCGTCACCGAGGCGGTGCGCACTGGCCGCATCCGGCCCGTCGCCGGCCGTGTCGTCGGCATCGAGGCGGGCGATGGCTTCGCCGTCGACATCCAGTCCCGCCACACCCAGGCGCTGGAAACGCTGGAGGTCGCCCGCATCTACGATTGCATCGGCATCGCCAGGGACATCTCGACCACCTCGAACAGCGTCGTGCGCTCGCTGGTCGACCGCGGCCTGGCGCGGCCGGACCCGCTGCGGCTCGGTCTCGATGTCTCGGCCAAATGCGAGATCATCGCCGGCGACGGGACCGCTTCAGCCAAGATCCTCGCCGTCGGTCCGCTGACCCGCGGCACCTTCTTCGAGATCGACGCGATCCCGGATATTCGCGTCCAATGCGCGCGGCTGAGCAAGCAATTGCTGGGCTAGAATCGCGCATCCGATTTCAGGCTGGCCATGCGCCACCCGGCGGCAGGCAAAAGAATGGCCGGTGCGGGGGATGCTTGGGTTGGAAGCGCACCGCACCGGCCATTGCGGGATTAAGCTTGGATTTGGGATCGTCGCCCCGCACTGGCCACGTTACACACATATTAGCCATAGCTCAATTAAGACTGAAGTCCCTGCCGTAGGCGAAAGCCTGGACACCATTCCACCCCCAACCCCGCCAGATGGCCGGGCAAATTCCGCTTCCGTCTCGGCGGCGGCTTGCCTAAAATCGGCGCATGACCCAACGCGGAAGACTCTATGGCTGCCCGGTCGAGTTCGCGCTCGACGCGCTTGGCGGCAAGTGGAAGACGGTGATCATCGCGCGCATCAAGCAAGGGCCGCTGCGCTATTCCGAACTGCGCCGCCTGATCCCCTCGCTGTCCGACAAGATGCTGACGCAGCGCCTGGCCGATCTTGTCGAGATCGGCTTCGTCGTGCTCGAGACATCGCCCGACGGCAAGGCGCGCTATGCCCTGACCAAGCGCGGCTATGATCTCGCCGGCGCCCTCCAGGCCCTCTACGACTGGGGCAGCGTGCATGGCCGCGCCGAAGGCGTACGCTTCCGCGCCGACATCGACGCGGCCGCCTGACATCGACCTATCTCCCGCCGGCTTTGAGCGCACCGCAAAAGCCGGCGACGTCGGTGATGACGGCCTCGCCAAGGAAGCGAAGCGTCGCCATCGAGCGATCGCGGGCTTCGCTGTTGCCGAAACCGCAGGCATCCTCGATCACTATCGCCGCGAAGCCATTGTCGGTCGCCTGGCGCACGGTCGGCTCGATGCCGATCTCCATGGCGATGCCGGCAATGGCGAAGGCACGCACGCCGCAATCGCCGAGTGCAAAGCCGAGCGCGGTGGAATCGAAGGCCGACATGGCCAGCTTGTCGAACACCGCCTCGTCGGCGCGGGGCGCAAGTTCAGGAACAATCTGCGTCGCCTCGGCGTCGCGCAGAAACCACGGCTCGACGGCGTCGGGATTATCACGTCGCTGCCAGGCCATGGCGGCGCGCAGCTGGGTGGCGCCCATCCATTTCAGCGGCAGCGACAGATGACGGGTGAACGCGACCCGCATGCCGGCCGAACGCGCCGCCTCGAGCACGATGCCGGTGCGCTCGACGATATCAGCCGCGCCGGCCACCTGGCGGCAGATGCCGACCTGCATGTCGTAGACCACCAGCGCCATGCGCCTGGGGTCGCACCATTCCGCCAGGCTGGTGGGGATTTCGATGCCTTCGCGCGACCGGATCATGCTGCCGTCCGGTCCCACGGGGTGGCGATGTCGACGGTCGGATCGAACAGATATTCGAGCGGCAGGGGTGCGGAATCGAAGGCCAGGAAACCCCATTCCAGCAGCCCGGCCTTGGACAGCGGAAAATCGTCGGTGTAGCGCCGGGCTTCCTCGACGCTGTCGAGCTCGAAGACGATGATGACGCCGCCGACATCGGCGCGCGCATAATTCTCCCGCACGATGCCGGCCTTCCACAGCCGCCAGACATTCGACACCTCGTCGCGCAGATAGGGTTTCAGATCGTCAAGCGTGACGCCGGGCTTGAAGTTGTCATAGGCGATGATCTTCATCGAGCTTTCCCTTGCGTTTGCCCCGCAGGCCAATCGGCTAGCATGCCGGAATCGGCAGCGGCAACGAACAAGATGGTGCGTTGAAAGGCCCCCACGTCTGTTCGACCTGACGCGACCTTTGTGCGACAGATGGAGGTTAGCGCTTCACGCGCGGCGACCCCTCTGCCGCCTTCGGCGACATCTCCACCTCGAGGGGGAGATTGGCGCTCGTGGAATTTCATTCCGCATCTGGCCGGTCGATTGGCACGATCTATCTTCTTTCCGTCTGTAAAGGGCTGGAAAAGGAGCTACGTTGCCGCTCTGCCGGCTGAATCAAAAGAAGTAGAGCATGATGTCGTCCGAAAACCGCTCCGCACTTTGCTCTTGGCGGTTGCTTGATCAGGGAGCTTCGACATGAGCGAGCACAAGATCTCGGACGGCACAACCTCGGACGGCCAATCCCGCCTGCGTCCGCCCTATGCCTCCGTGCTCGACCTCATCGGCCAGACGCCTGTCGTCGAGCTGACCAAATTCGACACCGGAAAATGCCGCCTGTTCATCAAGCTGGAGAGCCAGAATCCCGGCGGCTCGATCAAGGACCGCATCGCGCTGTCGATGATCGCCGCAGCCGAGAAACAGGGCAAGCTGAAACGCGGCGGCACCATTGTCGAGGCGACCGCCGGCAACACCGGTCTTGGCCTTGCCCAGGTTGGTATCCCCAAGGGCTACCGCATCATCCTCGTCGTGCCCGACAAGATGTCGCGCGAAAAGATCCAGCATCTGCGCGCACTCGGCGCCGAAGTGCGCATGACGCGCTCCGATGTCGGCAAGGGCCATCCCGAATACTATCAGGACATGGCCGAGAAGATCGCCGCGGAAACGCCCGGCGCCTTTTATGCCAACCAGTTCGCCAACCCGGCAAACCCGCTGGCGCATGAGACCACCACCGGTCCGGAAATCTTTTCCCAGCTCGACGGCAATGTCGACGCCGTGGTCGTCGGCGTCGGCTCCGGCGGCACGCTGACCGGGCTTGGGCGCTACTTCGCCAAAGTGTCGCCGAAGACCGAGATGGTGCTGGCCGACCCTGTGGGATCGGTGCTGGCGCCGCTGATCAAGACCGGCAAGATGGAAGAGGCCGGCAGCTGGACCGTCGAGGGCATAGGCGAGGATTTCGTGCCGCCCAATGCCGATCTGTCGCTGGTCAGGAAAGCCTATTCCATCCCCGACAAGCAGAGCATGCTGGCGGTGCGCGACCTGCTGTCGAAGGAAGGCATTCTGGCCGGTTCCTCCTCGGGCACGCTGCTGTCGGCGGCGCTGCGCTATTGCCGCGAGCAGACTGTTGCAAAGCGCGTCGTCACCTTCGTCTGCGACAGCGGCAACAAGTATCTGTCGAAAGTCTTCGACGATATCTGGCTGGCCGAACAAGGGCTCGCCGACCATGAACAGCACGGCGATTTGCGCGATCTCGTTACCCGGTCGCCACGCACCGGCGACATTGTTTATGTCGGCCCGGACGAAAGCCTGCTCAACGCCTATGGCCGCATGCGCCGCTCCGATGTCTCGCAGCTGCCGGTTCTGGACGAGGGCAAACTGGTCGGCATCGTCGATGAGAGCGACATACTGGCCAAGGTCGACGGTCCCTATGACGGCCGCTGGGACCGTTTCAACGGTCCGGTGCGCACGGCGATGACCTCCAACCTGCACACGCTGCAGGCCAGCCAGACGCTGGATGCCCTGCTGCCGGTGTTCGATCGCAACGAAGTCGCCATCATCTTCGATGGCGACGAGTTCGTCGGCCTGATAACCCGTATCGACCTGATCAATCATTTGAGGCGCCGCGCAAAATGACCAGCAATGCAGGCAAGAACCGCCTGGCCTTTTCCACCCGCACCATCCATGGCGGCCAGAGCCAGGACCCGCTGACCGGCGCGGTGATGGTGCCGATCTACGCGACGTCGACCTATGGCCAGCAGTCGCCCGGCGTTCACAAGGGGTTTGAATACGCCCGCAGCCAGAACCCGACGCGCTTTGCCTTCGAGCGCGCGGTGGCCGATCTCGAAAGCGGCTCGGCCGCCTTTGCCTTCGCCTCCGGCCTGGCGGCGATCTCGACCGTGCTCGAACTGCTCGACAGCGGCGCCCACATCGTCGCCACCGACGACATCTATGGCGGCTCGTTCCGGCTGATGGAGCGGGTGCGCAAGCGCTCGGCCAATCTGCAGGTGAGCTTCGTCGACTTCACCGATCTTGCCGCCGTCGAAGCGGCGATCCGCCCGGAGACGAAACTGCTCTGGGTCGAGACCCCAACCAACCCGCTGCTGCGCATCGTCGACCTCGAAGGCCTCGCCGCACTTGCCAAGCGCAAGGGCGTTCTGACGGTCGCCGACAACACTTTTTGCAGCCCCTACATCCAGCGGCCGCTGGAGCTCGGCATCGACATCGTCGTCCATTCGACAACAAAGTATCTCAACGGCCATTCCGACATGGTCGGTGGCGTCGCCATCGTCGGCGACAACAAGGATCTCGCCACCCAGCTGAAATTCCTGCAGAACGCCATCGGCGCCATCTCCGGCCCGTTCGACAGTTTTCTGGCGCTGCGCGGCATCAAGACGCTGGCGCTCAGGATGGAGCGCCATTCGGCGAACGGCCTCAAGATCGCCCAATGGCTGGAGGCGCGCAAGGACGTGCGCCGTGTCGTCTATCCCGGCCTGCCCAGCCATCCGCAGCACGCCATCGCCAAAAAGCAGATGCACGCCTTCGGCGGCATGATCTCGGTCGACCTCGACCGCGACCTCGCCGGCACCAAGCGCTTCCTCGAACGCACGCAGTTGTTCACCCTGGCCGAAAGCCTTGGGGGCGTCGAAAGCCTGATCGAGCACCCCGCGCTGATGACGCATGGCTCGATCCCGGCGGAAAAGCGCGCAGCGATCGGCATCTCGGATTCGCTGGTGCGACTGTCGGCGGGTATCGAGGATGGCGACGATCTGATCGCCGATCTGGAGCAGGCGCTGAGGGGCTAGCTGGACAGGGCGCGCAATGATGCGCCGTACACTCAGAACACGCCCGTTAACACAATCGGAAGCCTTTGCTTAACCGTTCGCCGCTATGTCCCTCTCGGGAGGCGTGACAGAGTGAGTGTGATGGACAACAGCCGGGAAAAGCGCAGCGAATGGCGCGCCATATTTTATGTGCAGGCCCGCGTGGCGATCCTGTTTGTCCCAATCATCGTCAGTCTTTTGATGATAGCCACGCTCGCCGGCAATGACCGCGATCCCGCCGCCATCGACGGCACCCTCACCGGCTCGGTGAAGTAACGACGTAGCCTTAGGCTCGGGCGACTCCCCGCGCCCCCTCAGAAAAACTTCGGGATCGAGCCGCTCTGCGGCGTCACGTCGCCGTCGAGGTCGATGAACACCTCGTCGACAAAGCACCAGGCCCAGCCTTCCGGCGGGTCGTAGCCTTCGATGACCGGGTGCTTGGTGGCGTGGAAATGCTTGGTGGCGTGGCGGTTGGGCGAGTCGTCGCAGCAGCCGACATGGCCGCAGGTGCGGCAGAGCCTGAGATGCACCCACATCGAGCCGCTCTTCAGGCATTCCTCGCAGCCGAGCGTGCTCGGCGTCACTTTTTTAATGCCTGTCGTGTGTTTGCATTCGTCCATCATGCTCTCCTGGCCAGTTCTGATGTCGCGGCGTTGGGTCGCGCGAGATAGGCATGCAACGCCGCCACCACCTGGGCGCCTTCGCCGACGGCGGCGGCGACCCGCTTGACCGAGCCGGAGCGCACGTCGCCGATGGCGAACACGCCGCTGCGGCTCGTCTCCATCAGCCCCGCGGCCACGTCGGCGCCGGTGCGCACGAAACCCCTGGCGTCCAGCGCCACATTGCACTCAGCCAGCCAGTCGGTGTTGGGGTCGGCGCCGATGAACAGGAAGAGATGCTGGATCGGGCGGGTCACGACATCGCCGGTCGCCCCGTTGCGCCAGCGCAACCGGGTGAGATTGCCGCCTTCGCCTTCCAGCGCCTCGATCTCGGTTTCGGGGAGAACCTCGATGTTGGGCTGCGCCTCGATGCGCTCGACCAGATAGCGCGACATGGTTTCCCTGAGGCCGCGGCGCACCAGCATCGTCACCTTGCGCACCTGGCTTGCGAGATAGACCGCAGCCTGCCCCGCCGAATTGCCGGCGCCGACCAGAGCCACCTCCTGGCCGGCGCACAGCCGCGCCTCGATCGGCGAGGCCCAGTAATGCACCGACGTGCCCTCGAATTCGGCCAGATTGGCGATGTCGAGGCGGCGGTAGCGCGCACCGCTGGCGATCACCACCGTGCGCGCCTTGACGCTCTCGCCGTCGCCGACGGCCAGCGTGTGGCCCACGCTCGCTGCGCCGAGCAGCTTCGCTTCGTCGGGGATGACCATTTCGACGCCGAATTTCTGCGCCTGGTTGTAGGCGCGCGCCATCAGCGCCATGCCGGAGATACCGGTGGGGAAACCCAGATAGTTTTCGATGCGCGAGGAGGCCCCCGCCTGGCCGCCGAAGGCGCGGCAATCGAGCACGATGGTCGAAAGCCCTTCGGACGCCGCATAGACCGCGGCCGCCAGCCCCGCCGGCCCGGCGCCGACAATGGCGACGTCATAGACCATGTCGGTGTCGATGGGCCGCAGCAGGCCGATGCAGCGGGCGAGCTCGGTTTCGCCGGGATTGTGCATCAGCTTGCCGTTGGGACAGAGCACGATCGGCAGATGGTGCTGGTCGACATGGAAATGCTCGATCAGTGTTTTCGCACACGGATCGCTGTCGGAATCGAGCGCCCGGTGCGGCTGGCCGCTGCGGCGCAGAAACCCTTGCAGCCTCAACGTATCGCCATTGCCGGCCGGGCCGATGACGATCGGCCCGCTGCTGCCGCTTTCGAGCAACCCGACGCGGCGCAGGATCAGCGCCCGCATGATGCGCTCGCCGAGACTTGCCTCCTGCACCATCAGGTCGCGCAGCCGCTGCGAGGGGATGACGAAGGCCTCGACGGGCTCCTTGGCCTCGGCATTGACCAGCGACGGCCGGCTTGAAAGCTGCGCCAGCTCGCCGATGAAATTGCCGGGACCATGGGTGACGATGGTCTCGCGCCGGCCAAGCCCGACATCCTGGGTGATGTCGACCGAACCCGACAGGATGACGACCAGCCCCGGCGCCACGGAGCCGGCGGTGACGATGTGCTCGCCTGCGGCATAGAAGCTCGCCTCGCCGAAGCGGCGCATGCGGTCGATGTCGGCGTCGGCCAGGGCGGGAAACATCTGGTCGCGGCGGGTGACGGTGATCGGCTGGGCGGAAGGGGCCATGGTTGGAGCGTAGCGTCATGGGCGCCGGGTTTGAAGCGGTTTGTTGAGTGCCTGCCCAGGAGGGGAGGTTGTCCGCCCACGGATTGGCATTCGTCGTTTCCCCTGCCGCGACGAAGGACACGGAGTAGAAACCGCTGCAATCGCTGATCATCGATCGTCAGACCGAAGTCCTACGCCAATACGACTGAAGACCCTGAGCAGGAACAAAGGCTTACGGCTCCCGTTGCCTTCTCAGGAAACTTCAAGGAGGACGAAATGGCTGACGGACCAACTGTCGTGAATGCAGGAGGGGGCGCGGGAACGGCGATAGCGATCGTTGTTGCAGTCGTCGCAATCCTTGCCCTGCTTTTCGTGACCGGCATCATCGATCTCAGTGGCGGTGGTGGTAAGGACATCAACGTGAAAGTCGATGTGCCCAAGGTCGAGGCCCCGGCCTCAACGCCAAAGCCGGCAGCTCCAGCACCAGCCCCGGCTCCCGCCAACGGCGGTTGAGCCGATCGGCTGCGGCTCCAGCGCGGGAGGAGCGCTGGAGCCAGCTTTCATCAAGGGGAACAAGACAATGGATGACCCACACAACAGCGTATTGGAAGCCCGGTGGCTTCTTGCCGTGCCGGTTTCCGTGCTCTTCGCGGTCTTGTTGGCCGGCCTGATACTGACCTGAAACAATTTTCGACGCTGATTGGCGCCCTGCCTGTTCGGATGCCAAGCGCTGCCTCCACGGCCAACTCAAAACAGTCTGCGCCTTGCCGAATCCAAAAATTGTTATGCTTTTTGCTGTACATACCGGCGGACGCTTGGTTGCAGCGGCTGATTAAGCGCCGATGCTGCCGACAGTCATGAGATAAAGCACAACGATCGCTGCCACCCAGACTGCAGCTTTGGCAAACGTCCTGGCGGTTGGCCGGAACTTTCGCTGCAGTCGAGGGGACCCTGGCACGTGTCAGCCCCGAAATTCGCGGCTGCGGACCGCGGCTACAAGGATACGTCTCATCGTCGATCGCCTTTATGGTGCGCGCTGGGTTCCGCGCGCCTCACCGTGTCCGGACATTTTCGTCCGGCACGAAGGCTCGTGCTGGAACCGACATGAGGGATTGTCTCGTCGCCGGCTTTTCAGTGAGGTAAAGGGCGCCGCCCAGAACGCCGAAAAGGATCCCGATAGCCGCCAAGCCAACCATCAGGACGGCAATCGCAGTTCCAGGCCCATAGCCCGTCTTGACGATGAAATGCTTGTGCATTTGCCATCCCTCCAGTCAGTGCTCTTTTCAGTCCATTCGATGAACGCCCGCTCGACACCGGTGTTCCTCTCATCGGGCCTTAGAAGCGCGGGGTTAGACTTTTGATCGGCGTCTTGTCGGACCTTGGTCTGACAGAGCTGTTCCCCGCGGGCGAACCCATGGCGGCCGCTAGCTGATGCGGATGCGTCGCATGGCCCCGCGCTGCAAGGCAAACAGCGCGCCGACCAGCGCGACGTTTGTCAGGGCGAGTCCGAGCAGTACGGCCAGCAATCCGCGCTCACCCGTATGTTGCAGGAGCAGCGCGCCGACGGACGGCGCCGCGGCTTGGGCGATCAGGCTCGGCATGGCGAGCCGTCCCATCAGTTTCGCATAGCCGGTGGCGCCAAACAGGGCGAGCGGCAGCGTGCCGCGCGCGATCGATTCCAGGCCGATGCCGGCGCCGTAAAACATCAGAGCCACCGGCAGAACCGGCAGGCCGGTCCAGAGCGTCGCCACACCTATGACCACAAAAATCACCGAGGCGAGTTTGGTCCAGATCGGATGGTGGTAGCGGGCGATGACCATCTCGACGGCGCGGGCGCCGACCTGGAAAGGACCGACCAGGGCGCCGAGGCCGACGGCCGCGCCCAGCGCCAGGCCGGTGGATTGCAGCACGGTCAGCAGATGCACAGACAAGGTCGAGGATATGACCGCCGACAGCGTGATGCTTGCGGCCAGCGTGGCCATCAGGGGCAGGCTGCGCGGCGCCTGGCCCGTTTCCGGCGCAGCAGCCGTCCGGGCAGACGCTTCGGCGGGAATGCCGCGCGGCAGGACAAGCAGATAGGCGGGCAATGCCACCAGAAGCTGGATTGCCGCGTAGGCCAGGCATACGCCGCGCCAGCCGAACGCGTCGAGCAGAAAGGCCGAAATCGGCCAGCAGATGGTGCTGGCGAAACCGCCAAACAGCGTCAGGCTGGTGATGGTCGAACGGGCGCTGCGCCCATACAGCCGTCCGAGCGTGCCGAAGGCGGCGTCATAAAGGCCGGCGCCCATGCCGAAACCCATGATCAGCCAGCCGGCGACGAAGACGGAAAGGGTCGGCGACGCCGCCACCACCGCCTGGCCGATGCCGAGGCAGACAGCGCTGAAGGCCAGCGTCATGCGGCCGCCATGGCGTTCGATTGCGGCCCCGACATGCGGCGATATCAGGCCCGCGACCAAAAGCCCGAGCGACAGGCTGCCGATCACCCAGGGAAACGGCCAGCCGCTCTGAGCCGACACGGCAGGGCCAATGACGGCCGGCAGATAGTAGGAGGATCCCCACGCCATGATTTGCGTCAGGCCGAGCGTTGTGACGATGACAGGTCGACTTGGGATTGAAGCCACTCAGGCATGCCCCCGGGAAACGGGAGGAGCGGCCATCGTCGGTGCCTTCACGCGCCCATCAAAGCCCGCTATTTCTGATCCCTCAAAAGGAAAGATCTGATGCGCATCGCCGTGTTTGATGAGAATGAGGCAAGGCTCCATGTGCGAGCCCTTGCCGAGATGCTGGCCCAGAGCGTCGAAGACGGCGCGCTCGTTGGCTTCGTGCTGCCTTTCGATGAGCCCCAGGCGCTGGCACATTGGGAGGATGTTTTCCGTTCGGTGAGTGAAGGCGAACGGCTCCTCATCTGCGCCGATATCGACGGCCGTGTCGTCGGCACGGTTCAACTTTATCTGTCGCCGGAGCCGAACGCGCCGCACCGGGCCGAAGTCTACAAACTCCTCGTTCATCGCGACTTCCAGCGGCAAGGCATCGGTCTCGCTCTGATGCAGGCTGTCGAGCGTGAGGCCATCAGCAGAAAACGGTCTCTGCTCCTCCTCGACACGGTCGAGGGCGGGGCCAGCGAGCGACTCTACAGGCGGCTCGACTGGCACGAGGTTGGCTCTGTCCCGCATCACTTTGTCGACCCGCATGGCCAGCCGAAAGTCTCCATCTATTTCATGAAGCATCTGCCGCTTTAGGCCGATAGGCGACCTTCTCGCCGTCTTCCTTCACGAAATCCCGAACAGGGTGGTCGAGCAGATCCAGCACCAGCTCGGATGGCCGGCAAAGCCGCGTTCCGCGCGGCGTTTCGACAATCGGCCGATTGATGAGGATGGGGTGGGCGAGCATCTGGTCGATCAGGTTCTCCTCGCTCCATTGCTCGTCGGCCAGGCCAAGCTCGGCATAGGGCGCGCCCTTTTCGCGCAACAGTGCCCGCGCCGACATCCCCATGGCCTTGAGCAGGCCGACCAGGCGAGATCGCGACGGCGGATTTTTCAGATACTCGATAACGACAGGTGTTTCGCCACTCGCCACGATGAGAGCAAGCGTGTTGCGCGACGTCCCGCAATCGGGGTTGTGATAGATGGTGACGGTCACGGCCCTGCCCTTTCGGTCTGTGATGTGGTGTCGGCGGGAATGAGCAACCAGCGCATTACGGCGGCGGCGATGAGTGCGCCGGCAATCTCGGCAAGGATGAAGCCGGGAAGGTCGGCCGGTCGGATGCCGGAAAAGCTGTTGGTCAGCGAGCGGGCGACAGCCACGGCCGGATTGGCGAAGGAAGTCGAAGCCGTGAACCAGTACGCGGCCGTGATGTAGAGGCCGACCAGCCATGGAATGGCGCTTCGCTCGAAGCGCAAGCCGGCCAGGATGACGGCCACCAGACCGAAGGCGGCAATCCCTTCGGAGAGCCACTGCGCCGCGCCGGTGCGTATGTGCGTTGAGGCCTGCACGAGCGACTGGCCGAACATGGCGTGCGCCGTCATCGTACCGGCAATGCCGCCGAGGGTCTGGGCCACGATGTACAGCCCGGCCGAGCGCATCGGCAGCTGCCGCCAAACCGTGAAGACCAGCGTGACCGCCGGGTTGAAATGGGCCCCGGAAATTGGCCCGAGAATGGTGATGAGCACGACGAGAATAGCGCCTGTCGGCAGCGTGTTGCCAAGCAGCGCCACCGCTTTGTCCGCAGTCAGCGTCTCGGCCATGATGCCGGAGCCGACCACGGTGGCGACGAGGAAAGCAGTGCCGAGCGCCTCGGCCGCGACACGGCGCGGCACACTGTATTCAGGCATCGGCACGGCTTCCCTTGTTCGGCACGCAGCATGTCGGGTTTAGCGCCGGCGAACAGATTTCCGGCCGGCCCGAGCAGCAGTCCTCCGTCAGGAACCGGATAAGGCCGGTCAGCGCGTCATATTCGGCGCTGTAGACAATCGACCGCGAGTCGCGCCGGGTGGAGACCAGGCCCGCCCGCTCCAGCTCCTTCAGGTGAAAGCTGACATTGGAGGCCGAGACCTCCACCTGCTCGGCCAGCGCGCCGGCGGCGATGCCGTCGGGCCCGGCAACAACCAGCAGCCGCAGCAGCTTCAGCCGCGTTTCCTGGGACAGGGCCCCGAAGGCGGAAAGGGCTTGACGTTCATCCATATTTCAATAATCCTAAAAATATCGAAATGAGGATTATCGCAAATGCTCGCCGCTGACAACACCGAATTTGACCGTGCCGCGATACCAGATCCCGCCGACATCACCATTGACAGCCTGTTGGGGTTCCTGGCGGCACACAAGGAAAAGCCTTTGGTGTTTTTCTATGACGGCCGCGCCGTTCAGCCTGGCTATCACGTCACCGAGGTGAAGGCCGGCCAGTTCGCGGCGCTGGATTGCGGCGCCAACCCGGAATCCTGGTCGGAAATCTTTGTGCAGCTATGGGACGTGACCGAAGACCGCACGCATATGCCGGCCGCCAAATTCTCGGCCATCATCCGCAAGGTCACCGAGCATGTCGGGCTCGACCATTCGGCCAAGCTGACCTTCGAGGTTAGTGACGGCGTACGGCCGATGCAGCTCTACCGTGCAGCCCAGCCCGAGATCGTTGCTGGCGCCGTGCATGTCGAGCTGTCGCCACGCCCGGCGAGCTGCAAGCCGCGCGACCGCTGGCTCGAGGCGCAACAGAAGGCCAGCGCCTCATGCTGCCAACCGGCAAATGACGGCAAACCCTGCTGCAGCTGAATGTGAGCAACAAAAAAGCCCGGACGAACCGGGCTTTTTGACTGTCCTCCTTCGCCAAGGCTTCGGAGGACACCCTTCGCTCTTGGAGCTCCGGATGGCCTGCCACCCGAAGCTCGAAGAGCGAAGGGTGGTGCCCAGAAGAGGACTCGAACCTCCACTCCTTGCGGAACACGGACCTGAACCGTGCGCGTCTACCAATTCCGCCATCTGGGCTGGTGCGGGCTCATGTAAGCGGGCAAGCGGCGGGTGTCAACGCGGTTTTAGAGCATGATCCCGAAAAGTGGGAACCGGTTTTCGGAAAAGATCATGCTCAATCAAGAAACACCCGCAGTGGCGCGCCGGCTCAGTTTTCCAGCATGTCCTTCGATGCCACGGTCGAATCGGCGTTGAGCTTGTAGATCACCGGTACGCCGGTGCCGAGTTCGAGCTTGACGATCTCCTCGCCGCTCTTGCCGTCCAGCGCCATGATCAGCGCGCGCAGCGAATTGCCGTGCGCGGCGACCAGCACGGTGCCGCCCCTCAGCACATGCGACTGCATGTCGTGCAGATAATAGGGCCAGACGCGGGCGCCGGTGTCCTTCAGGCTTTCGCCGCCGGGCGGCGGCACGTCGTAGGAGCGGCGCCAGATATGCACCTGGTCCTCGCCCCATTTCTTGCGCGCATCGTCCTTGTTGAGGCCGGAGAGGTCGCCATAGTCACGCTCGTTCAGCGCCTGGTCGCGGATCGTCTTCAGATCGCTCTGGCCGACGGCATCGAGAATGTGCTGGCAGGTCTTCTGTGCCCGGATCAGCGCCGAAGTAAAGGCGATGTCGAATTTCAGGCCGCGCGCCTTGAGCTTCTGGCCGGCCTCCTTGGCCTCCTTGTGGCCCTGTTCGGTCAGGTCGACATCACGCCAGCCGGTGAACAGGTTCTTCAGGTTCCATTCGCTCTGGCCGTGGCGCACGAGCACGAGAGTTCCCGACATGTTTGCTCCTTCAGGGATGGGTTGGATTTGAGCAATTCCAGGAAAATAGCGGTTTTCCCTCCGGAATTGCGTAAGAAAATAGACGCCTCAGCTCAGGCCGAGCACGTCCCGCATGGAATACAGTCCGGGCTTTTTGCCGCGCGCCCAAAGGGCTGCCTTGACCGCGCCGCGGGCAAAGATCGCGCGGTCTTCGGCATGGTGCGCCAGCGTGATGCGCTCGCCGGTGCCGGCCAGGATGACGCTGTGGTCGCCGACCACCGAGCCGCCGCGAAGCGAGGCGAAACCGATCGTTCCAGGCTTGCGCACGCCGGTATGGCCATCGCGCACCCGCACATCGTTGCCGGCAAGCGCAATGCCGCGTCCCGCCGCAGCCGCTTCGCCGAGAAGCAATGCGGTGCCCGACGGCGCATCGACCTTGTGCTTGTGGTGCATTTCGAGGATCTCGATGTCGTAATCGTCGGCGTCGAGCGCGCGCGCGGCCTGTTCGACCAGCACCGCCAGCAGATTGACGCCGAGGCTCATATTGCCGGATTTGACGATCGTCGCATGGCGTGCCGCCGCTTCTATCCTGGCATTGTCGTCCGCCGAGCAGCCCGTGGTGCCGATGACATGGGCAATGCGCGCCTGCGCGGCATAGCCGGCGAATTCGACGGTGGCCGCCGGGGCGGTGAAGTCGAGCACGCCGTCGGCCTTGGCGAAGACCGGCAGCGGATCGTCCGATATCGCCACGTTGATGATACCGATGCCTGCCAGTTCACCCGCATCCTTGCCGAGATAGGGCGATCCGGCCCGCTCGACTGCGCCGACCACGCGCGCGCCCGGCATCGAATGGATGGTACGGATCAGCGTCTGGCCCATGCGACCGGCCGCTCCGACCACCACCAGGCCCATATCGCCCGTTTCGCTCATGCGTTCCTCACTACCTTCTTTGCGCGCGTACGCGGCAGCGGAGTTTGAATGGGCTTGGCGTCGTCGACAAGCCCCAGCCCCTTCTTGCCCTGCACCCGGTGGAAGCGGGCATAGACGCTGTGCGGATCGGCCATAAGCGAGGCGTGCGTGCCTTCCTCGACCAGCCGGCCCTCTTCGAGCACGATGATATGGTCGGCATTGACGACCGTCGACAGCCGGTGCGCGATGACGATCGTCGTGCGGCCTTGCATGACATGGCTCAGCGCTTCCTGAACGCGGGCCTCTGCCTCGTTGTCGAGCGCCGAGGTCGCTTCGTCGAGCAGCAGGATCGGCGCATTGCGCACAATGGCGCGGGCGATCGAGACGCGCTGGCGCTGGCCGCCCGACAGCGTCGAGCCGCCTTCGCCGACCGGCGTGTCGTAGCCTTCAGGCTGCTGGCGGATGAAGTCGTCGGCCGCGGCCAGGATCGCCGCCTGTTCGATCTCGGCGTCGGTGGCCGAAAGCCGGCCATACCTGATGTTGTCGCGGATGGTGCCTTCGAACAGATAGGGCGACTGCGAGACATAGGCGATCGAGCCGCGCAGCGAGTGTTTGGTGACTTTGGAAATGTCCTGGCCGTCGATTTCGATCGTCCCTGCATCGACATCGTAGAAACGCTGCAGCAGCGCCACCAGCGTCGTCTTGCCGGCGCCCGAGGCGCCGACGATGGCCGTCATCTTGCCGGCGGCGGCGGTGAAGCTCAGATCCTGCAGCACCGGCACTTCCTCGACATAGCGGAAGGACACGTTGTTGAACCGCACGGCGCCGGTGGTGAAATGAGCCTCTGCGGCGCCTGGCGCGTCGCCCTGCTTCGGCTCGCGGTCGAGCAGCTCGTAGATCATGCGCGCATTGACCAGTGCCCGCTCCATCGAGACCTGCATGCGCGCCAGACGGCGCGCCGGGTCATAGGCCAGGATCAGCGCGGTGATGAACGAAAACACCGCACCCGGAGGCTGGCCGAGGACCAGTGCCCGATAGCCGGAATAGCCGATGACCGCGGTGACCGCGAGGCCAGCCAGCATGTCGGAAATCGGCGACAACCGTTCCGAGACGCGGGCGATCTTGTTGCTGCGCTGCTCCGCTGTAGCGGCAAGCTCGCCGATGCGGCGCGACAGTTCGTCCTCCATGGTGAAGGCCTTGACGATGGCGATGCCTTGGGTCGCCTCCTGCACGGCGCCGATCAGCCGCGCATTGATCAGCACCGATTCGCGATTGATCTTGCGCACCCGGCGCGTGATGTAGACGACAGCCCAGATCAGCGGCGGCCCGATCAGCAGCGAACTCAGCGATAGCACCGGATCCTGGTAGATCATGACGCCGACAAGGCCGACCAGCGTGACCGCGTCGCGGGTGATCGAGACCAGGGTCAGCGACAGCAGGTCGCGAATGCCGCCGACATTCTCGTTGACCTGTGCCGCCAGCCGGCCGGAACGCGTGTCGTTGAAGAAGTCGACACCGAGCTTCATCAGGTGGTCGAAGATGCGTCTCTGGTAGCGCGCCACCAGATTGTTGCCAATTGTGGCGAGCGCCACTGCCTGGCCGTAACCGGCGAAGCCGCGGATCATGAAGGCGCCCATGAAACCGGCGCAGATCCACACCACGGCGCCGCCCTGCCGTTCGTAGAATATCTGGTTGACCATCGGCGCCATGATCCAGGCGCTGAAGGCTGTGGTGCCCGAAACCAGCAGCGAGCAGATGATGGCGACGGCATAGGACGAGCGATAGTCGCGGCTGTTTTCAGCCAGGATGCGGCGCAGCACGGCCGTGACCTCGGCCGGCCTCACCTTGGCTCTGTTTGGGCTTTGAAATGTCAAATTTGCTGCACTTCGTCGGTTTCCGCGTCGTAGGGCGGGCTGGAATTCGGCCTCCTCTTAACGCTCCGGCCGTGGCTTGCCTATGGCCAAGGCGGCGAAACTTCGTCGCGGCTTAGTTCACGATTTAGAGTTGATCGCCACTTTTTGCAGTGCGGATCACGCCCGCCAACGCCGTCCCTGCGTCTGGACGCCGAACAGCGACGGGTTTCTGGCATAGGCGGCCAGGCCGGAAAGGGCCGCCAGCGGGTGGGTGATGACATAGACCGGCATCGAGGCCATCAGCGCGCTGTGCGGCGCCTTGTCCTCGAAGGCGGCGCGGAAATTGCCCTGCTTCAGCGCCGGCACGATCTTTTGCGCAATGCCGCCGGTCAAAAACACGCCGCCGCGGCTCATGAACACCAGCGCCAGGTCACCGGCGGTGCGGCCAAGGCAGGTGACGAACAGCGCCAGCGCTTCCTCGGCAACCGCATCGGTCTTGGCTAGCGCCGCGCCGGTGATTTCGGCCGGCGTGGTGAACGGCGTCGGCTTGCCGTCGGCCTTGGCCACGGCGCGGTAGACATTGACCAGGCCGCGCCCGCACAGGATCTGCTCGCCCGAAATGCGGCCTTCGAGCTTCTCGATATGTGGGAACACCTCGAAATCGCGCTGAGAGCGCGGGCCGATGTCCATGTGGCCGCCCTCGCCGGGCACCGGTATCCAGTGGTTCAGCGCATGAACCAGACCGGCCACCCCAAGCCCGGTGCCGGGGCCGAGCACGACGCGCCCGGCATTGGGCTCCGGCGTGCCGCCGCCGATCTTTTCCATATGCTCTTCGCCGAGCGCCACGACTGCCAGCGCCTGCGCCTCAAAATCGTTGAGCACGACGATGTCGCTCAGGCCAAGATTGGAAAACATCTGCTTCGGCTTCACCACCCAGGGACAGTTGGTGAGCGGGATCTCGTCGCCATCGACCGGCCCGGCGATCGCCAGCACCGCCGAATTCGGCCGGATGGACGAGCGGTCGAGCACCGCCGCCTGGATTGCCTCGTCTATGGTGTTGAAATTGGCCGTCTGCACGATATGCGGCTCGCCGCCGTCCGAATTCGCGTCGAGCACGATCGAAAAGCGCGCATTCGTTCCGCCGATGTCGCCGATCAACACTGGAAACCGCAACGCGTCGTCGTCGTCGCCTGCCATGCCTTGGTCGTCCCCTTTGCGATGCCGTTGCGCCGTTTCAATCGATTGACTAGCGCATGGGTTTGAAAAGGGAAACGCTTTTCGAGCCCAGCGGCGCACTGAGGTCGACTCTGCGGCCAAACGGCCACGATCTCGCCACTAGGCGGACGCTTTGTGCTCCTCGCGAGCCGCGGACCAGACTTCGCGAGCCGCATCGACATTCATGGCGGCAATTCCCAGACCGACAATCAGGTCGGGCCAAGCAGAATGCCAGATCACAGCAGTGACAAGGCCAGCGCCGATAATGGCTACGTTGGCAAAGGCGTCGTTGCGCGCGGAAAGGAACGCCGCCTTTGTCAGGCTGCCGCTGGACTGGCGGAAGGGTGCCAACATGAACGCGCAAGACAGGTTCACGGCCAAGGCGCCGGCGCCTGTCAGGGACAGCGGCAACGGCGCCGGCGCGACCGGCAGGCTGAACTTGGCCCAGGCCGTCCAGAGCGTTGCCAACCCAGGCACCAGAAGAATGGCCGCCAGGGCCATGCCAACCTTCGCACGGCCAGGTGCGGCCCAGCTCAGGGCAACCAGAATAAGAAAATTGACCGAGGTATCTTCCAGGAAATCAACACTGTCCGCGAACAGCGACACGGAGCCGATCGCAGATGCCACGGCGAACTCGACGACGAAGTATCCCAGATTGAGAAGAGCTACCCGCCGGACGACGCGGAGAAGGCCGGTATCCTCCGTCTGCAATGCCGTACCTCCTGCCCGCGCTATGGCAGGATCATTGCACCTTGAGTGACCGGCGGTAAAGCGCCGGTGGTCAGACGTGAAGCAGCGGTCAGCCTCACGGCCGTGGTCTCGGCAAAGGTACGCCGATCTCCGGCGTCTCGGCAAAAGCGTTGACGGCGCTTGGCAGTGCGGCCGCGTTGCTCACGGCGGGCGGCGAAGGCGTGTCGGGTTCGGGCGCCCTGGCGGCGATCGGAACGCCGCCGCCGCTGCGATAGGTGACGGCTTCGGCCGAATCCGCGTCGGGCTGGTCGAGAACGAACTGGCACTGTTTCGGCAGGTTCGCCATCGTCATCACGTCGCGCGCCTTGGGCGCGTCCGGGTTCTTGTTGGGACGCCACGGCTCCTCGGTGAACCACCAGGCCAAGGGCTTGCCGCAGCCATCATCGTCGGGCGTCGCTTCCTGTCCCTTGCAGTTGGGCGAACCCGGCTGGCAGCCGATGCGGATGTGGAAATGGTAGTCATGGCCCCAGAACGGCCGGATCTTGCGCAGCCATGAGCGGTCGCCGGTCACGGTGTCGCACAGCTTCTTCTTGATGCCGGGATTGACCAGGATGCGCTCGACTTCCGGATAGCTCGCCGCCCGCTTCAACAGCTGCGTATGCATCGGCTTCCACAGCCGGTCCTTCACCAGATGCGTCTTGTCATCGACCATCAACGTGGCGCTGATGTTTTCGCGCTCCTGGGTCGTGAGCTTGCGGTCGGGCATCGGCGTCAGCCAGATGTCGGCGTCGAGGCCGATCTGGTGTGAGGCATGCCCGGTCAGCATCGGCCCGCCGCGCGGCTGCGAGATGTCGCCGATCAGAAGCCCGGGCCAGCCGTCGGCGGCGGCATCGCGCGACAGTTTCTCGATCAGCGCGATCATCGTCGGATGGCCCCAGCGGCGGTTGCGCGACGGACGCATCACTTCCCAGTTCTGGCCGTCCATCGGAATGGCGACGCCGCCGGTGAAGCAGCCCTTGGAATAGAAGCCGAAGGATTGCGCAGCCGCCACCGCAGGCAGCTTCTTGGCCCCGAACAGGTCCTTTGCCCGCGGCTCGGCCGTGATTGCACCCGCCACCAGCCCTGCCAAGGCAACGATCGCCAGCGTCGCCGTCAGGAACGGCCGTCTGCCGGGCAAGGATCGCATCGAAATCGTCATGAGCCCCCACTGCAACAAGCCGCGCTACCGGGCGAATCATACCACGCCCGCCGCTTGGTTTCGATCACGGTCGCTTCATAGGGCTGCGCGGCTCGCCGTCGCGCCAGGTCCCATCGGCCCACATCCGGTCGAATGCCTGGCGATAGTCCGGAAAGCGGAACCGATAGCCCTCGGCCTTGATCGCGGTGTTGGCGACGCGCTTGTTCTCGCCATAGAAGGACCGCGCCATGGGCGAAAGTTGGGCGGTCTCGAAGGGAATTTCCGGTGGCGGCTCGACGCCCATCAGCGATGCGGCATAGGTGACGACATCCTGCGGTGGCGCCGGCTCATCATCGGTGACGTTGAAAATGCCTGATAAGTTGCCCTCGGCGAGATGCCACAGCGCGCCGGCAATATCGTCGCAATGGATGCGGTTGAAGACCTGGTCGGGCTTGACCAGCCGCCGTGCGGTGCCATTCTCCAGATTGATCAGCGCATTGCGGCCCGGCCCGTAAATGCCGGAAAGCCGCAGGATTGCCACCGGCTTGCCGATCTGCCCGCCAAGCTCCAGCCACTCCTGCTCGGCCGCCACCCGCATGGCCGAGCGTTTCGACACCGGCCGGCAAGCGGCCGTCTCATCGACCCAGGCGCCGTCATAATTGCCGTAGACGCCAACGGTCGAGAGATAGCCGATCCATTCAAGCGCCGGCATCGCCGCAATCGCCTGGCGCGCCGCATTGAGCACGGGGTCCCCGGCCTCTTCCGGGGCGACCGAGATGACGAGATGGGTCGTTTTCTCCAGCGCATCGCCGATTTCGCCCGTCAGCGCGCCGTCGAACAGCAACGGCGCAATGCCGGCCCGTTTGAGCGATTCGAATTTTTCAGCCGAGCGCGTGGTGCCGAAAATCGTCACCGTTTCCGTGTTCGCCCGGGCAAACGCCTTGCCCGAATAGCCGGCGCCGAAGATGAAGATCTGCTTTTCGCTCATGCATGCGCCTCAATTGGCAGCGCGGACAGCCATTCGTCCCGCACTGTAGCCTCGGTTTCGCTTTTCAAGCTGATGGCGGCCAGCTCCCTGAATTCGTCAGCCGGCGCCAGCCGGGCCAGCGCCCAGATGGCAGCACCCCGCACCAGCGGCGACGGATCGTCCAGCAAGGCGCGGACCGGATCGGCCAGCGAAACATCGGCGGAATTGCCGGCGGCGGTCAGCACATTGCGGACAAAGCGGTCGCGGCCGATGCGCTTGATCGGCGAGCCCGAGAAGAAAGCCCTGAACGCCGCGTCGTCCAGACTCAGCAGCTCGGCCAGCGGCGGCTCGCGCAATTCGTCGCGCGCGGCAAGCTTTGCTTCGGAGGCGGCGCGGGCGAACTTGTTCCATGGACAGGCGGCCAGGCAATCGTCGCAGCCATAGATACGGTTGCCCATCTTTTCGCGGAATTCGCGCGGGATCGGGCCTTTGCTCTCGATGGTGAGGTAGGAAATGCAGCGCCTGGCATCGAGCCGGTAGGGTGCCGGAAAGGCATCGGTCGGGCAGGCATCGAGGCAGGCGCGGCAGGAGCCGCAATGGTCTATCTCGGCTGCATCGGGTGCCAATTCCGCTGTGGTGAAGATGGTGCCGAGGAACAGCCACGAGCCGTGCTCGCGGCTGACCAGATTGGTGTGCTTGCCTTGCCAGCCGAGCCCGGCGGCCTCGGCCAGCGGCTTTTCCATCACCGGTGCGGTATCGACGAAAACCTTCACGTCGCCGCCGGCCCGCGCCACGATCTTGCCGGCGATCTCCTTCAGCCGGCCCTTCATCACCTCGTGATAGTCGCGGTTTTGCGCATAGACCGAGATCGCGCCGCGATCGCGTCTTGCCTGCAGCGCACGCGGATCGTGGTCCGGGCCGTAATTCATCGCCAGCACGATGATCGAGCGCACGTCGGGCCACAGCGCCGAGGGTTCGCTGCGGCGCTCGAGCGTCTCGGCAATCCACGCCATCGAGCCATGAAAGCCGTCGGCGACGAATTCGGCCAGACGTGCGGGCGCCAGCGGGATTGCATGGGGGGTGGTGACGGCGATCGCATCGAAGCCGGCGCGCCGCGCCTCGGCGTCGATCAGCGCGCGCAAGGTTTGGCTTTTAGAAGTCGAGGTCCGCATAATGCGACACCGGCGACAGGCCGCGCACCCGGTCCGAAAGCAGCGGCCGAAACGACGGCCGCGATTTCACCCGCGTGTACCATTCGCGCGCGGCGGCGTGCTCGCGCCAGTCGATCTCGCCGAGATAATCCAGCACCGACAGCGTCGCCGCTGCCGCGAGGTCGGCATAGGTCACCTTGTTGCCGGCCAGCCAGTGGCGGGTGCCGGCCAGCCAGTTGGTGTATTTCATATGTTGGCGGATGTTGGCGCGGGCAGCACGGATCGCCGCCGAATCGGGCGAGCCACCGCCCGCCGTTTCCGGCATGACCGGCTTCAGCACGCGCTCGCGCACCAGATGCCGGGTCACTTCGCTCTCGGCCTTGTTGAGATACCAGTCGGTCAGCCGGCGGATTTCCGCGCGTTGCATCGGGTCCTCGGCAAACAACCGTTTGTCGCGTTTCAGCACGCCGCGCGTCTCGTCGAGATATTCGGCAATCACCATGGCGCCGACGATCGGCACGTCGCCCTCGGCAAGCAGGATCGGCAAGGTGCCGGCCGGGTTCAGCGCCAGAAACTCCTTGCGCCGCGTCCACGGCTTTTCCTCGATCAGCGCCAGCTCCTCGCCATACTCGCCAAAGGCGAGGCGAACGAAGCGGCAGGTGGCGAACATCGGATGATGGAAAAGCGTCAGCATGGTTCCGCGATAATTAAGCGCACTGGCGAATCGCAGGGCGCACCGGTAAGTCTTGGCGGCCCGTCATGCGACCGTCACGGTGTTGCGACCTATAGGGGGACTTCCACGCCGTGACAAGCAAGCCCTTTGCTAGTCGTTTCCTTCCGTCATTTGAATGCCGAGGTTGCCATGGATAGCCACACCATCGTCGAAGCCCTGCTGCTCGGCCTGCTCGAGGGGCTGACCGAGTTCATCCCGGTCTCCTCGACAGGCCACATCCTGCTCGCCGGCCATTTCCTCGGCTTCCATTCCACAGGCAAAGCTTTCGAGATCCTGATCCAGCTCGGCGCCATCCTGGCGATCCTCAGTGTCTATTTCCGCCGCTTGTGGCAGATGCTGCTCGACCTGCCGCATGACCGGCTGACGCGGCATTTCGTCCTCGGCATCCTGATCGCCTTCCTGCCGGCGGCCATCATCGGCGCGCTGGGGCATGATTTCATCAAGACCGTGCTGTTCGAATCGCCAAGGCTGATCTGCATCATGCTGATCATCGGCGGCGTCGTGCTGCTGGTCGTCGACCGCATGAAGCTGCAGCCGGTCTACCGCGACGTCGAGCGCTTCCCGACAAGGCTTTATCTGCAGATCGGCCTGTTCCAGTGCCTGTCGCTGATCCCCGGGACGTCGCGTTCCGGCTCGACCATCGTCGGCGCGCTGCTTCTGGGCGTCGACAAGCGGGCGGCCGCGGAATTCTCCTTCTTCCTCGCCATACCGACCATGGTCGGCGCCTTCGCCTTCGACCTCTTCAAGAACCGCAACGTCTTGACCACGGCCGACCTGCCGATCATCGCCATCGGCTTCGTCGCCGCCTTCGTCACCGCGCTCTTCGTCGTTCGCTTCCTGCTCGATTACGTCTCGCGCAACGGCTACGCGCTGTTCGGCTGGTGGCGCCTGGTGGTGGGCGGCGTCGGGCTGGTGGCGTTGATGGTTTGGGGGTGAGGAGCGGTCCGCGCAGCGGACGGAAAGCCAACTGCTTGGCTTTCCGAGCGACGAACGCCCTGAGCCAGCGAAGGGCGTTCAACGCTTGTCAGTAAGCCGCCCTCAACCCCTTCCATAAAACGCATTCTCGACATGCACCGGCCAGCGCCAGGGCAGCACCGCCACCATGTCGAACCGCATCGACAGTTTTCCATAGTCCGGCTGCCGCGACAGCCAGATGTCGGCGGCGCCCTCGATGCGGCGTTCGGATTCGTGGCCGATCGCCTCCATTGCTTCCATCAGCGTGCGCCGCGCCTTGACCTCGACGAACAGCACGAGATCGCCGCGCTTTGCGATCAGGTCGATTTCGCCGAAGCGGGTGCGATGGCGGCGCGCGAGAATCCGGTAGCCCTTCAGCATCAGCGCCACTGCTGCCAGCCACTCGCCGCGATGGCCGCGCCGATAGGCTTTCTGGCGGCTGGCGCTCGGGCGCTTAGCCATCGCCGGCATCCTTGAGTTCGAGCAAGCGCCGGTAAAGCGCCTGTTTCTGCCCGCCGGTCATTTTCGCGGCTTCCGCCGCCGCCTTCGAGGCCGGCATTTCGGCGGCCAGCGACAGAAGCAGCCGGTCGATGTCGGCGGGTTGGTCGGCCTTTGCCTCGGCCGGGCCGACGCAAATGACGATCTCGCCCTTCGGCGTGTCGGCCGCGGCATAGTGGTCGGCCAGCGCCTGCAACGTTCCGGTGCGCATTTCCTCGAAGGTCTTGGTCAGCTCGCGGCCGATCGCGGCTTTCCGCTCACCGCCCATCGCCTCGACCATGGCGACCAGCGTCTCTGCCAGCCGGCGCGGCGATTCGAAGAAGATCAGCGTCGCCGGCACCGCCTTGAACGTTTCCAGCTTGGTCAGCCGCTGCCCGGTCTTCACCGGCAGAAAGCCGGCGAACAGGAAGGCGTCCGACGGCAGGCCAGACGCCGTCAGCGCCGCCAGCGGCGCCGATGGGCCGGGGATCGGCACGACGCGCAGGCCGCGCTCCTGAGCCTCGCCGACCAGCCTGTAGCCGGGATCGGAGATCAGCGGCGTCCCGGCATCCGAAATCAGCGCCACACTCTGTCCGGCCTCGAGCGCTGCGATCAGCTTCGGCCCGGCCTCGCCGGCATTGTGTTCGTGATAGGCAGTGGTACGGCGGCGGATGCCGTAGCGGTCGAGCAGCACGCGCGACACGCGGGTGTCCTCGCAGGCGACGATGTCGGCGGCGGCCAGCGTTTCCAGCGCGCGCAGCGTGATGTCGGCGAGATTGCCGATCGGCGTCGCCACCAGATAGAGCGCTGGCTCGAGCGGCCGGACCGGCATCTCGGTCTGGCCGATCACATAGCTGCGTTTTTCGCCGGTCACCGCTCACATCTCCGTTCAGCCCTGTTTGGCATGGCGCAGGCGCGGTTGCAAAACGCCCGGCGTCCGGGCCCGAACCTCACGTCGATGTAATCCGGCCGCCATGTCTTTGCCATAGTAGGGAACGAAACCGTGGCCGGCGGATTGAATACCTGAGTCTCTTGAGGAGGAGGACAGGATGGACAGCCTGAAATTGCAGGACGTTTTCGAGCCCTACTATGCCGGGCGCAAGCGCGTGCCCACACCGAAGGACAAGCGTCTGCTTGCCAAGAGCGACACCAGGGCCACCACCCTTTTGCCGACGAATGTCAGGCTTTCCGACAATCAGCCCGATAACCTGCAGAGCAGCACGACGGAGCACTGACCGGACGATGCCCAATCGCTTTGATATCTTCATCACCCGTCTTGAAACCAAGAGCGCCAGAGAAGGCGTGCAGCCGCATCCTATGAACGACCAGCACAGCGTCCGCCGCGACAAGGCCGACGCCAAGCCGGCCCGACCAGGCGACGCTCATGCCGAAAAGGACCGCGGCAAGCGCCGCTTCAAGCACGACGCTTGATCGCACAGAAACGCGCACCATCAGAAGCGCAATCTGCAACGCTTGGCGATTGGCTTCGCCATCCGCGCCCTTCGTCATCCACGGGCGGA
This sequence comes from Mesorhizobium sp. PL10, assembly GCF_053714315.1. Taxonomy (NCBI): domain Bacteria; kingdom Pseudomonadati; phylum Pseudomonadota; class Alphaproteobacteria; order Hyphomicrobiales; family Phyllobacteriaceae; genus Mesorhizobium; species Mesorhizobium sp. PL10. The sequence continues at coordinate 262,605 of NZ_JBSKBR010000008.1, forward strand.
GCAAGGAGCGTAGCGACGCGGCGCAGACCCGAGGATCCATTCCGTGACGTTGAAGCGTTGCGGCGATCCAGAATTCTGCACCGCCGCACTCTTCGGCTGATGTAACGGAATGGATCCTAGGGTCTGCGCGACGGAGCTTCGCTCCTGCTCCGCCCTAGGATGACGACCGCGTGGTTGATACGCCGCCTGGAAGAAACCCACTAACCCAGGAATCGCGTTACCCTCACTTCGAGCAATCGGACCAGCTCCGCATCCATGAATTCATAGTCGTCCGGAATGTCGAGGCAGATCACCCGCGCCTTCTTCAGGCTTACCTTGAACTTCTTCTGCAATTTGGTGCGGTGCGCCTTTTCCATGACGAAGATGATGTCGGCCCAGGCCACCAGTTCATGCGTCAGCGGCGTGTCGGCGTCGTGATTGGTCCCGGCCGAGGCAACCGCGACATCCGGGCGCTTGGAAAACACCTGCTCGGCGGTCGGGCTGCGCAAGCGGTTCTGGCTGCAGACGAAGAGGACGTTCTTCAAGGGATTACCGCGCCAGATCCGCCACCACGGCGTCGAGCACGATCATGCCGGCCGGCGTGGCGCGCAGGCGGGCGTTGCCGATCGGCGCCACGAGCCCTTCATCCTGCAGCACGGTCAGTCGCGCGCTCGACAGGCCGCGTCCGGAAAACGCTTCGTAGCGCGAAAGGTCGATGCCCTCGGCCAGTCGCAATCCCATCAGCAGGAACTCGTCGGCCTCCTCCGAGCGCGTCAAGACCTCGCCGCCGGTGACGCCATGGCCTTTGGTTTCGACCAGATTGGCCCAGGTTTCCGGCATTCGCTCGGCGATGGTGACGGTGCGGTGGCCGTTCTCGATGAAACGGCCATGTGCGCCCGGCCCCACGCCGACATATTCGCCGTAGCGCCAGTAAGTCAGATTGTGACGGCTCTCGGCGCCCGGCCTGGCGTGGTTGGAAATCTCGTAGGCCGGCAAGCCATGCGAGGCGGTGACCTCCTGCGTCAGGGCATAGAGGTCGGCCGCCCGGTCATTGTCGGGAATGGTGAATTTGTGTGCCGCATGCAGCGCATGGAACGGCGTGCCTTCCTCGATGGTCAGCTGGTAGAGCGACAGATGATCGGCGGCGTGGCCGATCGCCTGCTCGAGCTCCGCCTGCCATGCGTCGAGCGTCTGGCCGGGGCGCGCGTAGATCAGATCGAAGGAAAGGCGCGGAAAAATCTCGCGCGCCAGTCCAATGGCATGCAACGCTTCGTCGACATTGTGCAGCCGGCCGAGGAAGCGCAAATCCTTGTCGTTCAGCGCCTGCACGCCGAGCGACACACGGTTGACGCCGGCGGCGCGATAGCCACGAAAACGCTCGGCCTCGACCGAGGACGGGTTGGCTTCAAGCGTCACCTCGATGCCATCAGGGACCGTCCAGTTCTTCGCCACGGCGTCCAGCACCGCCGCCACCGTCCGCGGCTGCATCAGCGACGGCGTGCCGCCGCCGAGAAAGATGCTGGTGACGTCGCGTGGCCCGGTGCGCGCCCGCATGGTCGCAAGCTCCGTTTCGAAGGCGCGGGCAAAGCGTTCCTGGTCGACCGGCTGGTGGCGGACATGGCTGTTGAAGTCGCAATACGGGCATTTGGCCGCGCAGAACGGCCAATGGATATAGACGCCGAAGCCCGGGCTGCGATCCAGCGGCATCTCAGACCGAACCAAGCCGCGCGCGGGCGAACTTCTGGAAGGCGCGGGCGCGGTGCGACAGCGCGGTCGGCTGGCCGGGCTTCCAGCCGTGCTTTTTCTCAGCGCTCATCTCGCCAAACGTCTTGTCGAAACCGTCGGGCAAAAACACCGGGTCGTAGCCGAAACCGAGTTCGCCGCGCGGCGGCCAGACCAGTGTGCCTTCCGCCTCGCCGCGATAATATTCGGCCTCGCCATCGGGAAAGGCGAGGCAGATGACGGCGACGAAGCGGCCCTTGCGCTGCGCCGGCTGGGCGGCGCCAACCTCCTGCAAGGCAACTTCCGTGCGCTGCATGGCCATGCCGAAATCGCGCGTGCCTTCCGGGGTTTCGGCCCAGTTGGCGGTGTAGACGCCGGGCGCGCCGTCGAGCGCATCGACGCAGAGGCCCGAATCGTCCGACAGCGCCGGCAGGCCTGTGGCTTTAGCCGCCGCAAAAGCCTTGATGTAGGCGTTTTCCTCGAAAGTTGTGCCGGTCTCGTCCGGCTCCGGCAGGCCGAAGTCCTTGGCCGACTTCGCCTCGAAGCCGAACGGACCCATCAAATCGGCGAATTCACGCAGCTTGCCTGCATTGTGGCTCGCGACGACAATCTTTTTTCCATCGAGAGAATGCATCAAAGGCCCCAGATCCGTGGCTCGGCGAATTCGATCGAATTGCCCGAGGGGTCGCGTATGTAGATCGAGCGTCCGCCTTGCGGCCATTCGAATTCGCTTTCGATGGCGATCTTTTTCGCCTGGAGGTGTTCCTTCCAGCCCGCAAGCTCGTCGGCGCTCGCGGCAAAGCAAAGATGGCCCTCGCCGACCGTGCCATGCGGCGGCACTTTCAGCCGCGCATCGGGCGCCGGAGGGATTTTTGTGGCTTCGGCGTTGAAGAGGAGGAGAACGCCAGCGCCGCAGCGGAAGAAGACGTGACGGTTCTCGACTTTGCCGAGTGGTTCGAGGCCTATCACATCGCGGTAGAAGGTTTCGGCGGCATGCAAGTCGGTGACGTAGAGGGCCGATTCGAGAATAGCGGAGGGCTGCATCAGGCACCCCCCTCTGGCCTGCCGGCCATCTCCCCCGCAAGGGGGGAGATTGGCAGTCCCGCTGACAACGCTTCAACGTTAATGGTTGGCGAAACCCAAGGCGACATCCGATCTCCCCCCTTGCGGGGGAGATGCCCGACAGGCCAGAGGGGGGTGTGCAGGATCGCCAACGTCATCCCATTCAATGTCAGGCAACAGCCATCTGCTGCAAGCTGACCAGTCGCTGAATGCCCTTCTTCGCGAGTCCCATCAGCTCCGCGAACTGCCCTTCGGAGAAAGGCTCGCCCTCGGCGGTGCCCTGGATCTCGACGATGCCGCCCTTGCCGGTCATGACGAAATTGGCGTCGGTGCCGGCGGACGAATCCTCGACATAGTCGAGGTCGATGACCGGCTGGCCGTCATGGATACCGCAGGAAATCGCCGCGACATGGTCCTTCAGCACCTTGGCAACGCTAGCCATCTGCCGCGCTTCCATCCAGCGCAGGCAATCGTAAAGCGCCACCCAGCCGCCGGTGATCGAGGCCGTGCGGGTGCCGCCATCGGCCTGGATGACATCGCAGTCGACGGTGATCTGCTGTTCGCCCAGCGCCTGCAAATCGACGACGGCGCGCAAGCTGCGGCCAATCAGCCGCTGGATTTCCAGCGTGCGGCCGCCTTGCTTGCCGGCCGAAGCCTCGCGGCGCATGCGTTCGCCGGTCGAGCGCGGCAACATGCCGTATTCGGCGGTCACCCAGCCCTTGCCGGAATTGCGCATCCAGCCCGGTACTTTTTCCTCCAGGCTTGCCGTGCACAGGACGTGCGTGTCGCCGAATTTCACCAGGCACGACCCTTCGGCGTGCTTGGACACGCCGCGCTCGAAGGAGATGGCGCGCATTTCGTCGGCTTGGCGTTTGGAGGGGCGCATCGAGGCCTCTTTCTGTTCTTTTTGCGGTTGCGTCGGCGGCTTGTAGACGCATGCACGCCATGGCGCAAAGGAAAATGGCCGCAAGCGCGGCGCGCCGTGACCGCAAGTGCGGCACCGGGCGATCGCAAGAGCGACACTGGCGACCGCAAGTGCGGCACCGGGTTGCGCGGGGGTGATGGAAGTCTATATCCTTGGGGCGGAGGTTTTTGGCCCGAATGACCAAGGCAGTCACCGAACCCAGTCTGCTGGCGCCCGCGCTGCAGTCGCTCGACATGCGCTCGCGCGACATCTTCCGGCGCATCGTCGAGTCCTATCTGAAGGACGGTGAACCTGTGGGATCGCGCAGCCTGTCGCGCATCCTGCCGTCGTCTTTGTCGCCGGCCACCATCCGCAACGTGATGAGCGACCTCGAACATCTCGGCCTGATCTATGCCCCGCACATCTCGGCCGGGCGCCTGCCGACACAGACCGGCCTGCGCTTCTTCGTCGACGCCTTCATGGAGCTCGGCGATCTCTCCGACGAGGAACGCCGTGTCATCGAGGCGCAGGTGCGCGCCTCCGGCTCGGGCGCCACGCTGGAGCACATGCTGACCGAGGCCAGCCAGATGCTGTCGGGCATGTCGCGCGGCGCCGGCCTGGTGCTCGCCACCAAGAACGAGGTGGCGCTGAAGCACATCGAGTTCATCCAGCTCGAGGCGACCAAGGCGCTGGCCGTGATGGTGTCGCAGAACGGCGATGTCGAGAACCGCGTCGTCGACCTGCCGGCCGGCATCACCGTCTCGCAGCTGCACGAGGCCTCCAATTTCCTCAACGCCCATATCAGGGGCCGCACGCTGGCCGAGGCGCGCATCGAGATCGCCCGCATCAAGGACGAGACCAGGGCCGCCCTCGACACGCTGTCGCAGGATCTGGTCGAGAAAGGCCTGGCGGTGTGGGCCGGGGCCGACAGCGGCCTGCCGGCGCGCCTCATCGTGCGCGGCCGCGCGAATCTGCTCGAAAACGTCACCGCCCAGGCCGACATCGAATTGCTCAGGCACCTGTTCGAGGATCTGGAGACGCAGGACGGACTGATCCAGCTGCTCGACCTCGCCGAAGAGGGGCCGGGCGTGCGCATTTTCATCGGTTCGGAAAACAAGCTGTTCTCGCTCTCCGGCTCGTCGCTGGTGGTGGCGCCCTACCGCGACAAGGACGCTCGCGTCGTCGGCGCGCTCGGCGTCATCGGCCCGACCAGGCTGAATTATGCCCGCATCGTGCCGATGGTCGACTACACTGCCCAATTGATTACCCGGATGTTGAGATAATTCCAAAGCCGGGATCACCGCAAAGGAGGGCGCAGAATGGCGCTTGAATCGTTCAAGGCCCAGATCAGTATGCTGCTCGAGGAAATGGTCAACCAGCCTGAGGACGAGCACGAAATCCAGGAGCAGCTGCGTGAAAAGCTCCGCGAAATGCGTGCCATGGGCCTGCCGCTGCCGGACGATCTGGTGAAGCTGGAAAAGCGTCTCGATGACGACCTTGACGTCGAAGAGGAAAGTTGAGTGGCTCTACCTCAAATCTGTGCGCGCACGCTTCTCATTTGCGGCACACGCACAATATCTCCTCTTTGCATGACGCGCCGACCGGTGTGAATTCGAGGAGGACAGCATGATCCGGAGTGCCGGCTTGGCGGGCCTTGCCCTGTTTCTGGCCACCAGCGCCTTCGCCCAGGACCAGCCGTTGCTGACCGGCAAGGACGCTTTCGGCGATTGGAAGGCCGACAGACCGGGCGTGCGCCGTCTGATCAAACCGGATGATCTGAAAAAGCCCTATCTCACCGAATCCGCCTCCAACGGCCCCGGCGTTGGCGATCGGCCGGAAGGCGCCAAGCCTGTCCTGCCGCCCGGCTTTTCGGCCGAATTGATCGCCTCCGGCATCGCCAATCCGCGCGTCGTGTGCGTGGCGCCGAATGGTGATTTGTTCGTCGCCGACAGCGATGCCAACCAGGTCCGCGTCTATCGGCTGGCCAAGGGCAGTGCGAAGCCGGCCGAGGACAGCATTTTCGCCGGCGATCTCAACCAGCCCTACGGCATCGCCTTCTATCCGCCGGGCGACAAGCCGCAATGGGTCTATGTCGCCAACACCGACAGCGTGGTGCGTTTTGCCTATCGCGACGGCGACCTGAAAGCCTCAGGCGAAGCGGAGACAATCGTCTCCGAGATCCCGCCGGGCGGCCACTGGACCCGCGACATCGCCTTCTCGCCCGACGGCAAGACGCTGTATGTCTCGGTCGGTTCTAAATCGAATGTCGCTGAGGGCATGGGGAAGGAACCGCGTGGCGGCCTCGACGCCTGGGCCAAATCCATGCCTCCAGGCGCCGCCTGGGGCCGGGAGGGCGGCCGCGCCGACGTGCTGGCCTTCGATCCCGACGGCAAGAATGGACGCATCGTCGCCACCGGCCTGCGCAATTGTTCGGGCATGACTGTGCAGCCGGCAACCGGCGCGCTCTGGTGCGTCGTCAACGAGCGCGATGGGCTGGGCGACAATGTGCCGTTCGAATACGCCACCTCGGTCAAGGACGGCGCCTTCTATGGCTGGCCCTGGTACTATATCGGCGCCAATGAGGATCCACGCCACAAGGGCGCGCGGCCTGACCTCGCCGGCTCGGTCACCGTGCCCGACGTGCTGATGCAGGCACATTCGGCGCCGCTCAACATCGCCTTCTATGACGGCGGCAATTTTCCAGCCGAGTATAGGGGCGATGCCTTCGTCGCCCTGCACGGCTCATGGAACCGTGGTGTGCGCACCGGCTACAAGGTGGTGCGGCTGAGATTCAGCGACGGCAAGCCGACCGGCGAATATCAGGATTTCATGACCGGCTTCGTCCTCTCCGATGATGCGGTCTGGGGCCGACCGGTCGGCGTGGCGGTAGCCAGGGACGGCGCGCTCATCCTCACCGAGGACGCAAACGGCACCATCTGGCGCATCACTCATGTCGACGGGCCGTCCTGAGCCGATTGATTTGGCAAAGCGCTGCCCCAGTGCACGTCCCGATGGATCGCCTTGGGATAGGTATGGATCACCTCCGCCGATGAGACGCGGTCATCGAAACCGGTATCCCTGAGATTGAAGAGGCCGACCGAGCCGAACGACTTCTTCGCCCCTTGCGCGAAGCGGCTGTCGCTGAAGTCGTGTTCGTAGAGCGTCACCGTGGCGTGGCCATCCTTGAGCTTCGGCACGTAAACACTGCTGATCGTGTCGTTGGCGACGCCCAACTGGTTGACGTTGAAGCGATAGACGTCCTGCACCATGCGCCGGGCCGCATTGCCGTTGATCATCCAGTATTCACGGCGCGATGCGCGGTTTCGGTCGACAAGCTTGAGCGCTGCCTTGCGGCCAAGCCCGAGCCAGTGCTCGAATACCATCACCTCGGCGCCCCACGGGTAGGGATAGTTGGACTTGTCGACGATGCGCGGCACGCCGCTGTCGGGGATCTCATTGGTGTCGACATAATCCAGCCATTGCAGCTGAAACGACGCTTCGACGTTGAGGTCGGTGTTGCGCGGATCGGCAGCAATGATGCGCCAGTCGGACACCGGCGGATATTTTGTGTCGAGGTCGATGGTGAATTCGCCCTTGGCGGAATCGTCAGGGTCCGGGGCGTCGCGCTCCAACGCGACCAGCCGCACCTTGAAGCGGTTGTTGACGACCAGCGGATAGATCATCGGACGAACCGGATGGGCGCAGGGGTTCCGGCTGTCGGTGAAGTAGCCGGGCGCAGGCACGATATCGCTGGCGCCCTTGTCGAACAGGCTGAAAGCCTGCCGCCCCTCGAACCACAGGTACCATTCCAGCTCGTGGACGTGACCGCGCGCTTCCGAATAGTTGTTGGGCATCCATTGCATGAACTGGATGTGAAGTCGTTTCGCCAGCATGGCTGGCTCCTGCCGGTGTAGCCGCGCAACAGCGTAGCTATTAAGGATTGCAACGTGCGGTGGGGCGGATGGGGGATAGCCGCTCTTCCCGGGCGCGTAAGTGAACCATCTCTCGTTGTCGGCCGCGCCCGGACGACCGTTCGACCCTCTGGCGCAATCGAATCCGTTTTGCCCCCGGCGGCTTTCATGGCATCAGGGGTCCGTTCACGGGGTGCAACCGTCATGACCCTCACCGGCTTTCTCGCCTACAGCGCCGCACTTGGCATCGCCGCCGCCATTCCCGGCCCTGGCGTCACCGCGCTTGTGGCGCGGGCGCTGGGCTCCGGCTTTCGCTCGTCGCTGGCCATGTCCTTCGGCCTGATGCTCGGCGACCTCACCTACCTCACCGCCGTGGTGCTCGGCCTTGCCTTCGTCGCCCAGACATTCGGCATGGTCTTCCTCGCCGTCAAATGGCTGGGCGTCGCCTATCTCGCCTTCCTCGGCTGGCGTTTCTGGACCGCCGGGATCACCCCCGAGACTGTCGAGGCGCGCAAGGGCAAGGGCGGCCTGGTGTCGAGCTTCCTTGCCGGCCTCACCGTCACGCTCGGCAATCCGAAGACGATGATCTTCTACCTCGCCATCACGCCGACCATCGTCGACCTGAAGACCATCACGCTTGCCGACTACGGCATCCTGGTCATGCTCACCGTGATCGTGCTCTTCGTGGTGCTGGTGCCCTATCTGGCGCTGGCGGCCAAGGCGCGCTGGTTCCTGAAATCGCCGCGCGCGCTGAAGGCGCTGAACCGCACCGCCGCCGGCTTCATGGTTGGCGCCGTGGCAGCCATTGCCGCCCGGCAATAGGTCGGCTTCAGCCAATCCATTCCGCCAATCGGGCCATCCGGAAAATGCGTTTCCGGAGGGCAAGCGTTTTCAGCAAGCGTCCCACTCGATATTTTCGGCCGGCAGCCTATCTTGCGCGGTCGAAAGCCCTATTCTGTCCGCCGATGCCAATTGCCTGATCTGGGAGCGAAACCAATGAACAAGCCCGTCTCTTCGCCGCGCGTGCCCGGCCGCGGCCGCGTCTACAATTCGATCACCGAGACGATCGGCGACACGCCGTTGGTGCGGCTCGACAAATTCGCCAGGGAGAAAGGCGTCGTCGCCAACCTTCTGGCCAAACTCGAATTCTTCAACCCGATCGCCTCGGTCAAGGACCGTATCGGCGTTTCGATGATCGAGGCGCTGGAAGCGTCGGGCCGCATCAAGCCCGGCAAGACGACGCTGATCGAGCCGACCTCCGGGAATACCGGCATCGCCCTCGCCTTCGCCGCAGCCGCCAAGGGCTACAAGCTGATCCTGACCATGCCCGAAACCATGTCGGTGGAGCGCCGCAAGATGCTGGCGCTGCTCGGCGCCGAACTGGTGCTGACCGAAGGTCCCAAGGGCATGAAGGGCGCCATCGCCAAGGCCGACGAACTGGCCGCCACTCTGCCCGACGCCGTCATTCCGCAGCAGTTCGAGAACCCGGCCAATCCGGAGATCCACCGCCGCACCACGGCCGAAGAGATCTGGAACGACACTGATGGCGGGGTCGACATCTTCGTCGCCGGGATCGGCACCGGCGGCACCATCACCGGCGTCGGCCAGGTGCTGAAGCAGCGCAAGCCTTCGGTGCATGTCGTCGCCGTCGAGCCGGAGGCCTCGCCCGTTCTGTCGGGCGGCCAGCCCGGCCCGCACAAGATCCAGGGCATCGGCGCCGGCTTCGCGCCAAAGATCCTCGACACCTCGATCTATGACGAGATCGTCAAGGTCTCCAATGAGGATTCGGTCGCCAATGCCCGCCTCGTCGCCCGCCTCGAAGGCGTCCCCGTCGGTATCTCGTCGGGCGCCGCGCTGCAGGCGGCCATCGTCGTCGGCTCGCGGCCGGAGAACAAAGGCAAGAACCTGGTGGTGATCATCCCGTCCTTCGCCGAGCGCTATCTCTCGACCATCCTGTTCGACGGGTTGGGAGCTTAGGCCTCGCGTCTGCAAACGACCGTCCCCGCTGGACAGCCGAAAAACCGCTGGTGGCTTCAGCCACCGGCTTGAGCGGAGGACGGCTTCCGGGTCAAATCGCCCCGGCCTGCTTCGTGCGGCCAGCGGAGGATTTTAATGTACAGACTTTATACGCGCCCGGGCAGCGCCGGCTTCGTTGTCGAGGCGGCTCTGGCGCTGGCAAACGCGCCATTCGAGCAGATCGACGTCCCCAAGACTGACCGGCCCGATCCAGCGTTTCTCGACATCAGCCCGATGAACCAGGTTCCGGTGCTGACCTTGCCCAACGGTCAGTCGATAACCGAATCCGCGGCGATCTGCATCCTGCTTGCCGAGCGTCACCCGGAAGCGGGTCTGGCACCGGCTATAGGTTCGCCGGACCGCGCCGACTTCCTGCGCTGGATGGCGTTCATGTCGTCGGCGCTCTATCCGGCCATCCTGCGCCTGTATTATGCCCATCGCTATACCACCGATGCCGATGGCAAGGAAGCCGTCAAGCAGGCAGCCATTGCCGAGATGGACCGTGGCTTCACCATTGTCGATGCCGCACTTGAGGGACGAGACTGGCTGGTCGGCGGCGGGATGTCGCTGGCCGACATCTATCTCGTCATGCTGGTGGCCTGGCGCCCCGATATCGACAAGGCCCGCACGGGCTGGCCGAACATCGAACGCCTGTGGTCGGTGTTGCGGGCGCATCCGCTGATGACGCGGCTCAACACGGCGCATGAGATGTGGCCGGCCTGAGCGGGCGCGGCGAAGCTCAATTTTGCAGGATTGCCCGTTTCGCCTGCAAAAATCGGCGCACGGCCGGGTCGCGTTCGAGGCCGATCGCCCGGTCGTAGGCTTCGACCGCCTGCGCCGCATTGCCGAGCCTGGCCAGCAGTCCGGCGCGGGCCGCCCAGTAGGGCTGATAGTCGGCGAGCCGCTTGTCGTCGCCAAGCACGTAGAGCGCAGCCAGCCCCGCCGTCGCCCCATCGGCCTCGGCGATCGCCACGGCGCGGTTGATCGCCACCACCGGCGAGCCTGATATCACCGACAGCGCATCGTAGAAATTGCGGATCGCCGCCCAGTCGGTCTGGCCAGTCCGCCGCCGCGTCGCGTGCACCGACTGCACGGCGGCCTCGAGCTGGTAGCGGCCGATGATCCCCTTGGTCGCGGCATGGCCGAGCAGCGCTTCGGCTTCATCGATCAGGGCGTGATCCCAAAGCCGGCAATCCTGATCGGCCAGCGGCACATAGTCGCCGTCGTCATTGCGCCGCGCCGCGCGCCGCGCCTCCGCAAACAGCATCAGCGCCAGCAGGCCGAGCGCTTCCGGCTCGTCCGGCATCAGCGACGCCACCAGCCGTCCGAGCCAGATGCCTTCCGTCGCCAGGTTGCGTGTCCGGGTCTCCGTGCCGGCGGGGTCGGTCCAGCCTTCGGCGAAAGCGGCGTAGATCGCCTCCAGCACCGTATCCAGCCGCTCGCTGAGTTCGGCCCGCTCCGGTACGCGAAACGGAATGCCGATCTCGCGGATGCGGCTCTTGGCGCGCACCAGGCGCTGGCCCATCGTTGCCGGCGAAACCAGGAAGGCCGAGGCGATGGTCGCCGCGTCGAAACCCAGAACCGTCTGCAGGATCAGCGGCGCCCGCACGCTGGCTTCGATCACCGGATGCGCGCAGGCAAACATCAGCCTGAGACGCTCGTCGGGAAGGTCTTCGTCTTCCATGCTCGCCTCCATCTCCTCGGCCATCAGCTTGAGATGGTCGCGGCTCGCCTCGCTGGTCAGCCGACGGCGCACCGCATCGACACCACGGCGGCGCGCGACGGCCAGCAGCCATGCCTCAGGCTTCTCGGGCACGCCGGTCTGCGGCCAGCGCTCCAACGCCGCCGCGAAGGCATCGGCCAACGCATCCTCCGCCCCCGCCACGTCGCGCGTGCGCGCCGCGAGCCAGGCAATCAGTTTGCCGTAGCCTTGCCGGGCGGCCGCCTCGGCCGCCGCCCGCACGATCTCCGGGCGACTGTCCATCACAGGGTCACTTCTCGGATATGTACTCGGTCATTTCCCAGATCGGCCGTACCTCGATCGTGCCGGCGCTGGCGCCCGGACAGCGCGCTGCCCACGCGATTGCCGCATCGGCGTCGTCAGCCTCGATCATGTAGAAGCCGGCAAGCTGCTCCTTGGTGTCGGCATAGGGACCATCGAGCACATTGGTCTTGCCGTTGGCCGTCCGCACCGCGGTGGCTAGCTGGGTCGGCTTCAGCCGGTCACCGGCGAGCCACGCTCCGGATTTCTTCAATGCTTCGGTGTAGGCGCCATAGGCGGCGCTGATCTCGTAGGTCTTGTCGCTCGGCGCGGCCGCCATCGCGGCTTCGTTTGCGTAAATCAAAAGCATGTATCGCATGGTCTTCTCCCGTTTTCTCGAGGGCCGCTCCGTTGCGGGCCGAACGTATGTCGCGCGGCCATGCCCGATTTCGACAAGGCTCCTGAAAAAACTTTCGCCTTCGCCACGAGGTTTCGCAAGGGCCGTCTGCTGGACAATGACCAGCAGACTGGCAGCAGTTTTGCGCAGCACTATCCTCTGGCGTTGGCAGGGGGCGTCACGCGAGGCATGGGAGGAGAGAATGGAACTCGTAACCCACAAGAAGTTCAAGAACGGCCGGCTGATGCCGTGGGGCAAAGGCACAGTCGTCAGCGGCGCGAAAGGCACCGTCTATCTCTGCGGCAACACCGCGACATCGGCCGACTACGATCCGGCCGGCAAGAAGGGCGGCGGCTTCGCCGGCGATGCGGCGGCGCAGTGGCGTGAAGTTCTCGGCAACATCAAATCGGATCTGGAGGAGCTGGGCAGCGGCCTCGACCACCTCATCAGGCTGACCTTCTTCGTCAGAGGGCCATTTCCCGATGGCGGCGTCCTCAGCTCTCCCAATTTTCGCCTCGACGTGCTGGACGCGTTCTTCGCCGAGCATTGTCCGAAGCATTGCAGCTACAACAATCCGCCGCCCTCGGAGGTGATCGGCGTCGCAGCGCTTGCCCAGGCCGACATCGTCATCGAGATCGTCGCCGTTGCGGCGCTTCCGGACTGAGGCTGCGGAAAGGCTCAGCTTTGCCATAGCCGCCGACGACCAGGAGCCTCATTGCGCCGTTGCCTCCATGCATGTCGTTTCCCCAAAACCGAGGTCACTTTTGGGCGACATGGGATTAGCCGATCATGCGCGCACGCATCGCGGCGGACGGGATGTCGCAACTGTCCTTGCGGCCGAAGATGACGTAGCGGTTTCTGGCGATGCGTTCGTAGAGCCAGTCGCGCAAAGGGCGCGGCAACAGCAGCAGGGCTCTCGCCGCGCGCCACGGCCAGCCGAGCTCGGCCATCACGGCAATGAAACTGTCCAGCCGCACGAAAGGAGCGCCGTCGATGAGGACCAGATTGTTCTCGTAACTGTCGGTGCGCAGTCCGTATTTGTGGAACAGCGCCTCGCCGAAGGGCGACTGCGCCGTGGCGAAGCGGAAACGGTTTTTGCGGTCAAGCCTGACCACGGTGCGCACGAAGCCCGAGCACAGCACGCAGACGCCATCGAAAACGATCAATGGCTGGTTGGCATCGAAGGGTTCAGGAGAAGAAGTCACGGGACATCCGGTGGCTCATGTCAGGCGACACTAAGCCTGCCGGCAGCGGGATCAAAGCCGCGGCGTTGTCGCACGGCCTCTCGCGGCCAGCGCGGGGCGCTCGGCGCGGTAGGTGGTTGCGCGGTGGTCGGCGGCCGGCCTGCAGATCCGGCTGTCGTGACGCATTTCGAACATCATGATCAGTGCGCGCCGAGCGAACTGCCGCGACGGGCGCAGGCCGGGCCCGGGCCGCGCATGTAATAGCGCTCCGGCCGATAGGTCGGCGCGATGAATTCGCGGATGGCGGCGGCGTAGCCGGCGATGTGGCCCCAGAATTTCATTTTCTTAAGTCCCTGTCCCAATTTTCGGATGTCCCGTCCGATTGCGGGGATCATAACGTCGAGGCGTGAATAGTCGGTGAACACGATGTTAATCTTCGGTCGAAAACCCGTCGCTTCGTGGCCGGAATGCGGCTGTTTCGGGGTCTTTCAGAGCCTTTTGAGTCCTTTCCGGCCAATGTGACTTTTGCATCACATATGTTTCGTCTGGATGTCGCTTGGGCGCGCTTCTGTTTCAATTTCGGCGACGCCAGCGAAATTTCCGTGCGCACGGCTGGAAGGTCCCTTTGGCAGCGCCCGGAACCAGAACGGGCCTTACCCGTTCTCGCTTGAACCGCATCGCGCAGGAGTTTCGCCATGGCACCCCGCCCAGCCTGGAAGGGCTATCTGAAACTGTCGCTGGTCACCTGCGCCGTCGAACTGACCAACGTCGTCACCCACACCGAAAAAGTCTCGTTCCGGGTGCTGAACCGCAAGACCGGCAACACGGTCAAGCGCATCTATGTCGATGCCGAAACCGGCAAGCCGCTCGACGAAGGCAACGAGATCAAGGGCTACGAACTCGACGACGGCGACTTCGTCCATATCGAGGAAGACGAGATCGCCGCGGTGCAGATCGAGTCCTCGCACACCATGGCGCTGGACGGCTTTGTCGACAAAGCCTCGATCCAGCAGATCTATCTCGACACGCCCTATTACGTCGCGCCGGCCGACAAGGTGTCGGAGGAGGCCTTTGCCGTCATCCGCGACGCCATGGCCGGCAAGAAGATGGCCGGGCTGGCGCGCATCGTGCTCTACGCCAGAGAACGGCCCGTCGTCATCGAACCGCTCGGCAAAGGCATGGTCCTGACCACTTTGCGCTACGACAACACGGTGCGGCAGCCCGATAGCGTCTTCGGCGACATCAAGGCGGTGAAGACCGACCAGGAGATGACCGATCTGGCCGAGCTCATCATCGACAAGAAGAAAGCCAAGTTCGATCCGTCGAAATTCGAGGACAAGTATGAGGACGCGCTGCTCGAACTGATCCGCGCCAAGAAGGCCGGCAAGAAGGCGCCGAAGCCACAGGCCGCGCCCAAGCCGTCCAACGTCGTCAACCTGTTCGACGCGCTGAAGAAGAGCCTGTCTGATGGCGGTGCGGCGAAGGCCCCGGCTAAGAAAGCCAAGCCGGCGGCCAAAAGCACCAAGCCGAAAGCTGCTGTGCCGAAGCGCAAATCGGCGTGAACGTCATGGCCGGCCTCGAACAATATCAATCCAAGCGCGATTTCAAGAAGACGGCGGAGCCTGCCGGCAAGGTCACGCGTGGCAAGACATCCGGCGGCATCTTCGTCGTCCAGAAGCACGACGCCACCAGGCTGCATTACGATTTCCGCCTGGAGCATGACGGCGTCCTGTGGAGCTGGGCGGTGACGCGCGGCCCAAGCCTCGATCCGCACGAAAAGCGGCTGGCCGTTCATGTCGAGGATCACCCGATCGACTATGCCGGCTTCGAGGGCACCATCCCCAAGGGCGAGTATGGCGGCGGCACGGTCATCGTCTGGGACGAAGGCACATGGACGCCCGAGATCGACCCCGCCAAGGCAATGAAGAAGGGCCACATCTCGTTCGAACTCAAAGGAAAGAAGCTGAACGGCCTGTGGCATCTGGTCAGGTTGAAACCCCGCGCCGGCGAAAAGCGTGACAACTGGCTGCTGATCAAATCCGACGACGCCGCCGCCCGCCCCGGCGAGGATATTCTGAAGGACGCGCCGAAATCGGTGAAATCGGGCCTGACCATCGAGCAGGTCGCGGAAGGCAAGACCGCCGACGGCAAGAAGCCGAAAGTCTGGCACTCCAACAAGCCGGCCGCCTCGAGCAAGGCGAAAGCCGGAAAACGCCTCGATTTCATCGAGCCGCAGCTGGCGACGCTGGAGCGCGACGCGCCGCCCGGCAAGGACTGGCTGCACGAAGTCAAATTCGACGGCTACCGCATGCAGGCGCAGATCGCCGGCACCGAGGTGCGGCTGTTGACCCGCACCGGCCTCGACTGGACGGAGAAATTTGGCCCCGAGATCGTTGCCGAACTGGCCCGGCTGAAATGCAGCGACGCCATCATCGATGGCGAGATCGTCGTGCTGGCCGACAGCGGCGTGTCTTCCTTCTCCCTGCTGCAGCAGGATCTCTCTGCCAATCGCACCAGCCGCTTCACCTACTACGTCTTCGACCTGATGCGGCTCGACGGCAAGGATTTGCGCCGCGAGCCGCTGGTCGAGCGCAAGCAGGTGCTGCAGGAGTTGCTCGGCGAGCCGGCCGAAAATGCCGCGGTCCGCTTCAGCGATCATTTCGCCGAACCCGGCAAAATCATGCTGCAGCACGCCTGCCGCATGGGGCTCGAAGGCATTGTCTCCAAGCGCGCCGACGCACCCTATCGCAGCGGCCGCGGTCCTTCCTGGGTGAAGTCGAAATGTACGGCGCGCCAGGAATTCGTCATCGGCGGATACCTGCCGTCGGAAAAGACCGGGCGCGGATTGCGCTCGTTGCTGGTCGGCTACCACGAGGGCGGCAAGCTGCATTATGCCGGCCGCGTCGGCACCGGCTTCTCGGCCAAGGGCGCCACCGATCTGAAGAAAAAGCTCGATGCGCTGAAGGCAAAATCCTCGCCCTTCGCCGCCGCCGTGCCGAAGGGCAAGGGCCTGGTCTGGGTCAAGCCCGAACTTGTCGGCGAAGTGGAGTTCCGCAGCTGGACCTCCGACCGTATAATACGCCACGCGTCGTTCCAGGGACTGCGCGAGGACAAGCCGGCGGAGGAAGTCGTGCAGGAAAAGCCATCGAAGGCCGGCAGCAAGGCAACGCCCGCGGCAAGCAGCGCCGGCAAGGCTGCCGGGACCAAAGCTGGGGCAATGACCACCAGCGTAAAACTTTCCCATCCCGAAAAGCTGCTCTGGCCCGACGAGAAGATATCGAAGCAGGCCTTGCTCGAGCACTACGCGCTGGTCTGGCCGCGGATGGAGCAGTTCATCGTCAACCGGCCGCTCAGCCTCGTCAGGGCGCCGGACGGCATTGGCGGCCCGCGCTTTTTCCAGAAACACGCCTCGGCCGGCATGAGCGACAAGATCGCCCGGATGAAGGATCCGACCGACGGCGAGGAAATCCTGTTCATCCGCGATTTCGACGGCCTCGCCGCCCTGGTCCAATATGGCGTGGTCGAGGTCCACATCTGGGGCTGCATGATCGATGAACTGGAAAAGCCCGACCAGATCATCTTCGATCTCGATCCAGACGAGGGCGTCGACGTCAAGGCGGTGCGCGAGGCCGCGCTCGATATAAGAGGCAAGCTCGACGATCTGTCGCTGCCGAATTTCGTCAAACCATCGGGCGGCAAGGGCTATCACGTGCTGGTGCCGCTGAAGCCCGCGGCGGGTTGGGAGGCGGTCAAAACCTTCTCGCATGATTTCGCCAGGGCGCTGGAGCAGGGAGCGCCTGATCGCTACACGGCGACGCTGTCGAAGAAGGCGCGCACCGGAAAAATCTTCGTCGACTATCTTCGCAACGGTCGCGGCTCGACGACCGTCGCGCCCTACTCCTCGCGCGCCAAGAAAGGCGCGACGGTGTCGATCCCGGTGACGTGGGCGGAGGTGGAAGCGGGGCTGGCGCCGAATGCATTTCCGATCGGCGACAAGACGACGCTGAAGCAATTGGAGAAGGCCGATCCGTGGAAGGAGTTCTTCAAGCAGGCGAAGGTATTGAAGCGGGGGTGAAAGGGCCGACGTAGCGATCCGTCACACCCCCCTCTGCCCTGCCGGGCATCTCCCCCGCAAGGGGGGAGATTGGCAGCTTCAAAGCGTCGCTCTTCTTGAGAGGTTGGAGATTGGCGAAATCCAAGGCGCGCTTGATCTCCCTCCTTGCGGGGGAGATGGCCGGCAGGCCAGAGGGGGGTGCTGTCCCGCCGACGTCCTGTAGGGACAGCGCCGTCTACCTCACCCCAGAAACACCTTCTCAAACGCCTGCTTCCCCGGCGGCGTAAACACCACCGCCCGGCTGCCCTTCTCCCGCCTCGCCCATTTCTCGGCCAGGATCTTGTCCAGAATCGCCGCACCCAAAGTCCCGGCCAAATGCGAGCGGCGCACGCTCCAGTCAAGGCAGGCGCGGCACACCGGCCGGCGCGGCTTGGCATCGACATCGATGCCGATGGCGGAAAAATGCGACGCCGCCGACGGCCCGAGCCGGATCTCCTTGTCGTCGCGTAAAAGAATGTCGCGCGTGACGAGCCGGTCGAGCATAGCCACGGCCTGCTCGCCGGCGAGGTGGTCGTAGCAGACACGCGCCACGCGCATCGCGCCGTCGCGCGGGCCTGGCCGCACGCGCTTGGGGCCGACGGCTTCCGCAACGCCGGTGATCGCCTCGATCATCCCCGCCACTTGCGGGCCGGCGAGACCGTAATAGCGATGCCGGCCCTGGCTGGCCAAGGTCAGCAGTCCGCCCTCCATCAGCTTCGACAGATGCGAGGATGCCGTCGGCAGCGATACGCCGGCCTCCAGGGCCAGTTCGCTCGCCGTCAAGGCCGTGCCGCCCATCAGCGCATTCAGCATGTTTGCCCGCGCCGGATCGCCGACCAGGCTGGCGATGCGGGCAATGTCCGGTCCTTCACGCATAGTTAGGTCTCCATCGAAGCATTCTTGTCAGATAATCACTATTATCGGGCGAGATCAAGGAGAACGCCGATGCCAACCGCTTCCACCCCGCTCGCCGGCCGCCGGCCGTTTCCGTTCGTGACCTGGCTGCACCGGCGGCTGCTCGCCCGCTGGTATGACCGCCATCTGCAGCGGCTCGACCTCGCGGAGGTCGACGACCATTTGCTGCGCGACCTCGGCCTGACCCGCGAGGATGTGCGCCGCGAATGCGCAAAATCCTTCTGGCAGGCCTGACCGCCAGCGCTTTTGCTTAGCAGACCCCGCGGCACAACGTTTCGACGCCGCTCGAACTATTGACGCAGAAAACCCAAGGAGATCCACATGACCATCACCTGCTTCATCCGCTATGAGATCGATCCGTTCGGCAAGGCGGCCTTCGAGCAATATGCCAAGGCCTGGGGCCAGGCGATCCCGCGCTGCGGCGCCGATCTGATCGGCTACTACGCCCCGCATGAAGGCTCGGCCACCACCGCCTACGCCGCCTACAACATCGACAGCCTCGCCGCCTACGAGGCCTACCGCGCCCGGCTCGCCGCCGATCCGGCGGGCAAGGCCAATTACGAATTCGCGCGCCGCGAAAAGTTCATCTTGAAAGAAGACCGCATCTTCCTGAAGCTGGTGTCCGGACCGCATGGACCGCGACAGCTGCTCCAGACCGCGGTCAAGGAGGAAGCATGATCGCGGTTATCTTCGAGGTCGAGCCGGCTGAGGGAAAACGGGATGCCTATCTGGGCATCGCCGCTGAACTGCGGCCGCTGCTCGACGGCATTGACGGCTTCATCTCGATCGAGCGCTTCCAGAGCCTGGTCGACCCGAACCGCGTCCTGTCGCTGTCCTTCTGGCGCGACGAGGAAGCGGTCAAGGCATGGCGCAACACGGAGGAGCACCGGCAGGCGCAAAGGGTCGGCCGCGGCGGAATCTTTGCCGGCTATCGGTTGCGGATCGCGCATGTGGTGCGGGACTATGGGCTGACGGAGCGGGAAGAAGCGCCGGCGGATAGTCGGGTGGTGAATGGGTAGCGCCTGGCGCGGTGCTTCCTTCTCCCCTGTGGGGTGAGAAGCGGTCCGCGTAGCGGACGAAAAGCCAATTGCTTGGCTTTTCGAGCTTCGAACGCCCTAAGCCATGCGAAGGGCCGGGGCTAGCCGATCCACCCCCGGCCGGGTCCCCGCTGCTTCGCAGCGTCCCGGCGTTCGCCGGCCTTTCATCGTGCCACTGGCACGATGAATTCGCTTCGCGAACCGGCTGCTCACCGCCCACAAGGGAAGAAGGCGACGTTGGCGCTCACGCGTTCCCGATCAGCACCCCGGCCGCGAACACCAGCGCCCCACCCAGCACCACCTGAAACGCCGCGCGCAGGAAAGGTGTCTGCATGTAGCGGTTCTGCACGAAGGCGATTGTCCACAGTTCGAAGAACACCACCACCGCGGCCACCGCCGTCGCCGTCCAGAAATGCGGAATGAGATAGGGCAGCGCGTGGCCCAGCCCGCCCAGCGTGGTCATGATGCCGACGGTGAGCCCCCGTTTGATCGGCGAGCCGCGGCCCGACAATTTGCCGTCGTCGGAGGCGACTTCGGTGAAGCCCATCGAAATGCCGGCGCCGATCGAGGCGGCCAGGCCGACCAGCAGCGTCTGCCAGGTGTCATGCGTGGCGAACGCGGCGGCAAAGATCGGCGCCAGCGTCGACACCGAGCCGTCCATCAGCCCGGCCAGCCCCGGCTGCACATAGGTCAGGATGAACTGACGCTGCTCGGCGCTGGCTTCCTCGTCTTTCACCGCGCCCGGCACAAGTTTCTGCTCCAGCCGATGCGCTGAATTCTCATGGCTTTGCTCGGCAGCGGCCAGCTCGCCGAGCAGCTTTCGGGTCGAAGCGTCGCTGGTGCGCTTGGCCGCCTCGACATAGAAGCGATAGGCCTGCTGCTCCATGGCTTCGGCCTGCCGCCGAACATGGTCGACGCCCAGCGGCCGCACCAGCCAGTCGGGCTTGCGCTCGTAATAGCCTTTTACATGCTCGCGCCGCAGCAGCGGAATGCGCTCGCCGAAACGCTTGCGGTAAAGCTCTATGAGGGAATCGCGATGGCCGTCTTCCTCGAGCGCCATCGCCTCGAACACTTTTGCCGATTGCGGAAAGCTTTCGGCCAGTCCCTCGGCATAGGCGCGGTAGATGCGCCCGTCATCTTCCTCCGACGAAATCGCCAGCGCCAGGATCTCCTGTTCCGACAGCGATTCGAAGGGACGGCGACCGAAACCGAAGACGCGGGAAAGCATGACAAATTCACCCTAGTTTAGAATTATTCTAAACTAGGCGCTGGCGCCTCGCCGGTCAATCGCCGGTCAAGAAATGTTGAAGCGCGGGCGCCTGTACGCGCTCTTCATTATCAGCGAATGTTCGCCTATATAGGTGGGCAACACGCAAAGCGAAAGGTGTTCATGGAGATGACGGCAAAGCCGCACGACCACTTCGACCCGAAACCCGTCCTCGATCTCATCGCCAGCATCGAGGCCGACCTGCAGCGGCTGAAAGGCCTGGTCGAACAGCAGGTCGAGAAATTCGACCCCGCCAATCCGCACAACAAGGCGCCCGACGGCAAGCTGACCGAGGAGGGCGTCGAGTGCTGCTACCGCCTGTTCGACGAAGGCAAGTCGCGCTATTCGGTCGCCCAGCAGATGAAGATCTCGTTTGCCGCCGCAACGCACAGGTTCAATGCCTGGCGCAAGGCGGGCGGATCGAAACGGCAAAGGGCGTTGCTTGGGTAAAGCCTTAGTGAGAAGATTGGCGAAAGCCGAAGCGACATCCAGTCTCCCCCCTCGTGGGGGTTGAGGAGCGGTCCGCGCAGCGGACGGAAAGCCAATTGCTTGGCTTTCCGAGCGACGAACGGCCGGCAGGACAGAGGGGGCGCTGTCCCGCCGACTTTTCCCTGCCTACAGCTCAGCACCGTCAGTTGCGCCTCCAAGCCCAGCCGCAATCACAATATGCTGGCAGACATTGTCGATGTCGCGCATGACGTCGTCGTTCCAGAACCGCAGTACGGTCCAGCCATCTTGTTCGAGTCGCGCTGTCCGCGTTTCATCGCCGTCCGCCCCATCGGCATCCGCATGCTGGGAGCCATCGACTTCGATGACCAGCTTCTTCTCGGGGCAAGCGAAGTCGACAATGTAGCCGGCAATGGGAAATTGTCGTCGGAAGCCAAGCCCCATCAGTCGATGCGCACGAAGTTCGTTCCATAGCTTGAGCTCGGCTGAGGTCAGGACTTTGCGCATCGATCTGGCGTTTGCACGATGTCGAGGCGGCAATGGTGTATGGGGCATGGGTGGCTATCTAGGCTGGCGCTCTACGGCGCCCCCCTCTGTCCTGCCGGACATCTCCCCCACTTGGGGCCTGTTGCGCAGTTGCTGACCAGATAGCGTTGAGCGTTGAAAGCAGGCGATTGCTGCTTGTGTCTTTGGGGTTGGCGTCTGGTTTTCTGATTTTGGTGGCGGCTTGGCCCTGAGCGGCCGGATTGCAGGCGCAGCTATCCCGTGATGGCAGCCCATCGGCGCATGTTGAAGGCGATCGCCGCCATCGTGACCTGAGCAGTTGCCTTGGCTAGCCCGACATAGCGGATCATGGTCAGTCTCATGCGGTTCTTGAGCGTGGCGAAGGTGGTCTCCACTGCCGCCCGTCGCCTGGCGATCAACTGGTTATAGTGCTTGAGCCGTGGCGATAGCGCATGGTGCTTGTTGGGACGGCGCGCGATGCGAGGCTTCTTGCCCTCGGCTTTGAGCCGGGCACGGCGGGCATGGGTGTCATAGGCGGCGTCCGCCCACACCGTCTTCTCGTCGCCACAGATCAAGGCATCGGCTACCACCGTGTCGTTGACGTTGGCCGG